>JAAAPH010000469.1 GCA_009908415.1 Bacteroidota bacterium | reverse complement strand
GCGGCGAGCGCGTCGTGACGAGCGCCCAGTTCCTCATCGACTCGGAAGCCCGCCTGCAGGGGGCGCTTGGCGCCATGACGGATACGGTGGCTGCAGAGCAGACCGCCATGCCGGAGCCGCGCATGGATTCGCACCAGGGGCACGCGCACTGAATTGTCAATTCCTACCCCAATTAACCCATCGTCAATCCCCACCGTTGTGGCGGGCGGTTTTCTTCGAGGCGGCGGCGATCGCCGTCAATTCACGCGCTTCACGTAGGAGCGGATGCACCGCCTTCGCCGGGGCGTGGGCGAGTTCTTCGACGACCTCCAACCAAAACGCGGATTCATCCGCTTCTTCCTCCACAATAGCCATCTTCGCGACGAAGGCCGCTCGCGATTGGGCCCGACACGCCGCCCGATAATTAGCACCCACCGACGATGCCGACCGCATCAACTGCTTTCCAATCACCCAACACTGCGGATGATCAGGCAATGTATCGGCGAACCGAAACACGTCGATCGCAAACCGCTTCGTCCGGGCCTTCAATCGCTCTTGCATGGCATTCGATGCGACATCTGCTTGAAGCTTCTGGGGCAATGACACGCGGCGCCAGCAATCTGTAACGTCCTGCGACTGTGAGATTGACAATTGGGTGATTCCTGAATCGACACTCGACTCCCAAGCAATCATTCGCCAATCGACAATCCGCCAATCCCCCAATCGATCATGCTAAAATCGATCATCGAATGGAGCGCCACGAACCGGCTGCTCGTCGGGCTGCTGACGCTCCTCTTGGCCGTGGCCGGCACGTGGGCGACGCTGAACATGCCCGTCGACGCCTTCCCCGACCTCTCGCCCACGCAGGTGATCATCAAGACGGAGTACCCCGGGCAGGGGCCGAACGTCGTCGAGCAGCAGGTCACCTACCCGCTGACGACCGCGCTCATGGCGGTGCCGTACGCGCAGACCGTCCGCGGCTATTCGATGTTTGGCACCTCGTTCGTCTACGTCATCTTCGAGGACGGGACGGACATGTACTGGGCACGGAGCCGCGTGCTCGAATACCTGAATACGGTGGCCGAGGACCTGCCGGAGGCGGCCAAGCCCGCGCTCGGGCCGGACGCGAGCGGCGTCGGATGGGTCTATCAGTACTCGCTGCGTGACACCACGGGCCAGCACGACCTCGCTGAGCTGCGGGCCATGCAGGACTTCTTCCTCCGCTACGAGCTGCAGGGGGTGGAGGGCGTGGCCGAGATCGCCTCGATCGGCGGCTTCGAAAAGCAGTACCAGGTCGTCGTCGACCCGCAGCGGCTGTCAGCGTACGGGCTGACCATCAAGCAGGTGAAGACGGCGTTGCAGCGCTCCAACCAGGACGTGGGCGGGCGGATCATGGAGATGGGTGAGCGCGAGTTCATCGTCCGCGGCAAAGGTTACCTGCAGGGGCTCGACGACATCCGGAACGTCGCGCTGGCCTCGGATCGCGGGACGCCGCTGACGATCGGCGACGTGGCGCGCGTACAGACGGGGCCGGAGCTGCGCCGTGGCATCGCGGACGTGAACGGCGAGGGCGAGGTCGTCGGGGGCATCGTGGTGATGCGCTCCGGCGAGAACGCGATGGAGGTCATCGAGCGCGTGGAGGCGCGGCTCGCCGAACTCGCGCCCAGCCTGCCGCCCGGCGTCGAGGTCGTCACCGAATACAACCGGCGGCCGCTCATCGAGCGCGCCATCGCCACGCTGACGACCCAGCTCACCGAAGAGATGATCGTCGTCGCGCTCATCGTGATCGTCTTCCTGCTGCACGTGCGGAGCGCGTTCGTGGCGCTGGTGACCGTGCCCGTCGGCATCGTCGCGTCGCTCTTGGTGATGTACCTGCTCGGCATCAACGCGAACGTGATGAGCCTCGGTGGCATCGCCATCGCCATCGGCGTGATGGTCGACGCCTCGCTCGTGATGGTCGAAAACGCGCACAAACACCTCGAAAGGGAAGGGGAAAAGGGGAGTGGGGAAGAGGGCTCTTCCCTCTTAGCTCTTCCCCCTTCCCAGCGCCGCGCGGTCATTATCGCTGCCGCCAAGGAGGTCGGCCCCAGCCTGTTCTTTTCGCTGCTGATCGTGACCATCAGCTTCCTGCCCGTCTTCACGCTACAGCAGGTTGAGGGGCGGCTGTTTCGTCCGCTGGCGTTTACGAAGACGTTCGCCATGGCGGCGGCCTCGATGCTGGCCATCACGCTCGTGCCGGCGCTCATGGTCACGTTCGTGAAGGGGCGCATCCGGGCCGAGCGGGAGAACCCCATCGCCCGGTTCTTCATCCGCGTCTACCGCCCGGTGATCCGCGTCGTGCTGAAGCGGCCGGGCACCGTGCTGGCGGGTGCGGCGGTGATCCTCGCCATCACGTGGCTCCCGCTGCAGCGCATGACGATGGGCGAGGAGATCGTCCCGTTCCCGCAGATCGGCTCGGAGTTCATGCCGCCGCTCAACGAGGGCGATCTGCTCTACATGCCGACGACGCTGCCCGGCGTCTCGCCGCAGAAGGCGAAGGAGTTGCTGCAGCAGACGGACCGGATCATCGCGAGCTTCCCCGAGGTTGAGTCCGTCTTCGGCAAAGTGGGCCGCGCCGAGACGGCCACCGATCCGGCCCCGCTGTCGATGCTGGAGACGACCATCATCCTCAAGCCGCAGGACGCGTGGCGCGAGGGCATGACCAAGCAGCAGCTCATCAGCGAGATGGACGCGGCGCTGCAGATTCCGGGCCTC
>JAAAPH010000490.1 GCA_009908415.1 Bacteroidota bacterium | reverse complement strand
GCCGCGTGAGGTCGAGCCGGCGGGTCAGACGTTGGCGTCAGCTCCAGCATGTGCCGCATGCGGTCGACCTTTGTCTGCAGATACTCCGAATTGTGCTTGGTAATATGCGGCTGAAGCGCGACCCGCTCGCTCACTTCAATCTCAAAGTCCTCCAGTCCTTCTATTTTTTCGGGGTTGTTGGTAATCAGCCGCACCGAGGAGACACCGAGGTCTCGTAAGATGAGGGCAGCGATCGTGTAATCGCGCTCATCGGCGCCATGGCCTAGTGCAAGATTCGCATCGACCGTGTCGTAGCCCTCGTCTTGCAGGTTGTAGGCCTTCAGCTTGCTCTTGAGCCCGATGCCACGACCTTCCTGACGCAGGTACAAGAGGACGCCCGACCCGTGCTCGGCGATCATGCGCATCGACGCATTCAGCTGCTCCCCACAATCGCACCGGAGCGACCCCAGCACATCGCCCGTGAAGCACTCCGAGTGAACCCGAACTAGAACGCTCGATGCGCTGCTGATGTCGCCATGGATGAGCGCAAGGTGATCTTTTTCATCCTCGCTATTTTCATAGAGCGCGAGTTGAAACTCACCATCTCGCGTTGGGATGCGCGCGGTCGTCAACCGCCGGACGGCGGGGCCCTCACCATCGAGAGGAGGTTTGGTCATGGACTTCGGTTCTCAGTAGTAAGCAGGCGTGGGTCCTCGAACGGTCATAGATGCCGTTCCGAGAGCCCGCAGCTCGTCGGGCAGGCTGCATAGACTTGTAGGGATCAGGCCGTCAAGGTTTCAATCGAGGGCTTCTTCCACCCCGAATAGACCACAATTTCTACGGGGTAGATCGCTCTGCTCGCCCGTCCAGCGAGATGTATCCGCCCCCTACCATCATAAGCCAAAAAGCGCTGGCGACAACGCCAGTAAGCACAGCGGAGGGCGGCACGACGACCGAAAGAAAGGCGCTCGTTATGAGGAGCCCCAGGGCCGCCCATCGTGACTTCCAGCCGACGGCGGTAATTCCCGCTGTGAAGAGGGTGAGGCTGGATAGTACACTGGCCCATCCGCCAGACGCCGGTCCCAGGGCAAAGCGCCACCACAGCCACACGGCGGCCCCTCCAACATATAGTCGGAGGACGGCCGGCCCGACCCCGAGCACGCCGCGCCGAAGTAGACGCGTGAGGCGGGAATACATGCCCCCATCCGGGTTAAAGCGGCCAGTGGCGATCATTCCATCCCACACGAAGCTAGCCACAACCGGAACGGCGATCGCCGCCCCAACGGCTGTGGTATACGGCGGAGAAAAAACCGGCCAGAGCATCACGCAGAGGAAGCCCACCTCAAACCCACCGATGGTAGAGCGCCACTGGCTGTAGGGCAACTCGCCAACGGGGTGCCCACGGCGAGTGCGCACCCACAGGTAGAGCCGATAGGCGTAGAACAGCCCCCCGACCGCTGCAAAAACCAACGGCAGTTGGTTGAACTTGACGCCAAGAATAAAGGCAACGAGGATGCCAAACGAGTCGACTTCGACATCAAGTTTTGCGCCCAGGTCGGTCGTTTCGCCGCGTTTGCGGGCAATGTGCCCATCGACCAAGTCAGTAAGCGAGGCAACGGTGTACACAACGCCGGGTACGAAGGCCCAGACGCCACTCGGTGCGGGCAGCACAATGAAACCGGCAAGAAGCCCATAGAGCAACCCGCGTACCAGGGTCAGCAAGTTGCTGACGCCGAGCCGAGGGAGCACAGACGCCTCGGCGTGGTGGCGGTTGAGCGGCAGGTGCACGCGCGTGTAGCCGAGAAGGTAGAGCAACGCCCCGGATGCACCGAGCCCCCAGTGATCGGCCTGGGTCGGGTGCCATGCGAGATAAAGCACCGTATACCCGCCCATCGCGACCAGGCCAAACGCCAGGACGACGGCCCACCATCGACGTTTTAAGGCCGCAGGCAGCGCAGATGGGGGGCTGGGGTTCATGCTCTCAATAGCAGGATACCATCTGGTAGGAAGGCGCATAAGTGCAAAATCGACACTCACCCAAGTGTTCGGACGAGTTGATGTTTCTCTTCCCTTCCACAATTTTACAATCTAACGAGCAAAAAGGTGATTCGGAGCGGATGGCCCTCTCGAGTGGGAGTCGTGTACAATTTGAGTGCAGGTGCGAACTCGCTGAATTGTTTCATCGTTGAATATCTCATCTCCTGTCCAGTCCCCCCGAAAGCCAACCAACTGGAAGCCAACCAACGAACGTGGATCTTCAAGACAGAACGTCTTCGCCTTTTCACCCCATCAGCATCGGGGCCTTTTATCCCGGCATTGAACGAGGCCTGTCTGCCGACCTGATTGCAACGCGCGCGCTCAGAGGGCAGGCGTTCCCAGTATGCACGTCGCTCGTTGTCGCGGGAAGCGGCGTCGTGACCGATGTGCTCGACGTGCCGACCGATTCCGTCGACGCCCAGTTAGATCACCTTTTGGAAACGCGAGAGCCTACTGCAGCAAAAGTTAGCATTGTGAACCACCCGGCCACGGTCGACGTCGTGTTTCGCCATCTGGCGAGTCGGTTGGACGGCCCCGTCCTCCTGGATCTGACGCTGAGTGGGCCGAGCGGCGAAGACGTCGTCAGCCAACGTGGCATTGAAGCGCTCACCGAGCACCTGGAGCAGGCCGACCTCGTCACGCTACGCGTACGGGACGCCTCGCTTATCGCCGGCATGGAAATCCCCAGCCTCGACGACGCGCAGGTCGCCATCCAACGCATCGGGCAGCTTGGGGCGGATCGCGTGCTGCTGCGGTGCGGCCGGCTGCCCACCCATTTCTTCGACACCGACTCGGCTCCGCCGGACTATGCCGTTGACCTGTACTACGACGGCGACGACTTTGCGCTCTATGAGGCGCCTTACGTGCAGGCCGAGACCATCCACGGCGCGTCGAGTGCCTACCTCATGTACATCCTGCGTACAGTCGCCGCAGGCGCCCCGCTCCCTGATGCCCTCCAGTCGGCCAAGGCGTATGTGACTGAAGCCTTAAGATACGGGCTCGAAGATGAATCTATCGCCGCTCCCAATTACTTTTGGAAGTGGGTGCAAGAAACCTCGATGTCATAACCCCTGCAGTCGCCCCCTCCCCCCCTCACGAGGCCATCGTTCCAGTATGCCCAAAGAGAGCACCAATAAGCCCACGATCTACGATGTGGCCGACCGGGCCGGCGTCGCTATTTCGACCGTATCACGCGTTTTGAATGACTCGCGCGATGTGTCAGACCAGACGCGCAAAAGCGTACGCGCTGCGATCGAAGAGTTGCAGTTCCGCCCCAGTCGAACGGCCAAATCGCTAGCCCAGCAGTCTTCACGCACCATTGCAGTCGCTGTACCCACATTTACGACCCCTTTCCATAACGAACTACTGAAGGGCGTACGCAGCCGGCTCAGTGATGTCGACATTGACCTCCTGCTGTGCGACCTGAAATGGGCGGCCCCCGAGGATACGCTCATGAACTTTCTGGGCCGTGGAGCGATGGACGGCTTGCTCGTCGCCGGCCTGCCGGTCGACGCTGCCATTGGGGAAGAACTCGTTCAACTCGGCGTTCCCGTGATCCTTATCGGCAGTCGATGGGACGAATTGGACTCTTTCTATTGGGACGAAGAGACGGGCGTGCGCTTGGCCGTCGAACACCTGATCAACCGAGGACATAAGCGCATCGGCATGATCACCACGCATCTGGAGAGCGCGCTGCGCGACGCGCGCATCCGCGGGTACAAGCAAACCCTGGCCCAGGCTGGGCTCGAAACCCGCGATGAATGGATTGCCGTCGGCCGCACCGAAAAGCATGCGGGGTTCAGTGAGGAGTCGGGCTATGAAGCCATGCAAGATCTGCTGGCTGCCGACCCGCCCATTACAGCCGTGTTCGCCAGCAGTGATGTGCAAGCCATCGGCGCCTGGCAGGCGATCCGCCATGCAGGGATGGAGGTGCCTGACGACTTTGCACTCGTCGGCTACGACGACATCAAGGTGAGCCGGTTCATCGGGCTGTCCAGCATCGCGCAAAACATGCACGAGGTGGGTGAGCGCACGGCCGATCGGCTGCTGTATCGCATTAACAACCCGGGCAAAATCGATGCATTCAGGTCCGAATTGGTTGAGTCCGAACTCATCGTCCGGAAGTCAAGCTAGTCCGTACGTCCTCCCCACCTCAGCTGTCTTTTTCTTACGCTATCAGCCTCCATGAAACGAGCCACCATCCACGACCATCTCGACCATACGCTGCGCGAGACGCACTTCAACGGGGCCGGCACGCGCTACCAGGGCAAAGTGCGCGACACGTACCGCCAGCCCGACCGGCTCGTGCTGGTTACCACGGATCGGATCTCGGCGTTCGATCACGTGCTGCGCCAAACGATTCCGTTCAAGGGTCAGGTGCTCAATCAGGTGGCCGCTTATTTTTTCGAGGCCACGAAGGACGTCGTGCCCAACCATGTGCTCAGCGTCCCCGACCCGAATGTCACCGTAGCCGTGCCCTGTGAGCCCCTCCCGATTGAATTTGTCGTGCGAGGCTATTTGGCTGGACACGCATGGCGGGTGTACCGCGACGGCGGACGCTCGTTGTGCGGGAAATCGCTCCCTGATGGACTGAAAGAGGGCAGTCGCCTACCTGCCCCGATCCTAACCCCGGCGACCAAAGCGAAAGAAGGCCACGATGAAGACATTACGCGGCGTGAGGCTATCAATCGAGGCCTTATTGACGCGGAGACGTTCGATCAGCTTGAGGAATGGTCGCTCCGGCTCTTTGAGCGCGGTTCAGAGCTAGCCCGCGAGCAAGGCCTGTTACTCGTCGATACGAAGTATGAGTTTGGCCGGCGCGCCAATGGCGATCTGGTGCTCATTGATGAGGTTCACACCCCCGACTCGTCCCGCTACTATTACGCCGATGGATACGACGAGCGGCTCCGGCGCGGCGAACCTCAGCAGCAACTCTCGAAGGAATTCGTTCGGGAGTGGCTCATGGATCACGGATTCCAGGGTAAAGCGGGACAGACCCTGCCGGACCTGCCGGATGATTTTCGGGTGACGGTAGCCGAACGCTACATCGAACTATATGAAACCATCACCGGGCAGGCGTTTGAGCCCGATCTGCACCCGGATCCGGCAGCACGCATCCAGGCGTCCATTGCGCGAGTCGTGAACTGACCACCGGCCGTGCAAGCGGAAGGTCCAAAGAGGGGTGGTGTCAGCCACCTGATGAGTGGAACGCGATTCGTCACGCAACCTGCGGTTTGCCTATTCGCTTTAAAAAACTTCTGTCGCAATAACGGCACTAATGATCACAAAGCATACCACTCCGGGCGGCGATCCTGGAAAATATGGTTGTGTGCCGTAATCTGACGATCACGGGCTGCAACCGGATCGATCTTTACAGTCTCGAAGTGATCTCCGGTGTGATCAGCACGAATGAGAATGTGTCCGTCGGGATCGCAGATTTCACTCTGTCCGATAAACGTGAGGGTCTCTCCGTTGCTCGTCTCCGAACCCGCTCGATTTGCTGTAATCGTGAAGATGTGGTTTTCCAATGCACGGATCGGCATGGCACGCGGACAGTCTGGGCGCACTAAGTTGGACGGATGGGCAATGATATCGGCGCCCTGTAAAGCCAGCGACCGGGCGGCTTCCGGGAAGTACCAGTCGAAGCACACCATCACGCCGAGCGTGTACGACGTTCCATTGCGCGCTGTGAGCTCGTAGACCGAAAACCCGTCGTCTCCAGGTGCGAAGAGCGTTTTTTCTTTGTAGTACAGATGGACCTTGCGGTACGTGCCCTCATAGCCATTCGGCGAGACCACAACGGCGCTGTTGTAGAAGGCGTCGTCGCTCCGTTCGGCAATGCCAGCCACAAAGGTGGCGTCCGTCGCGTCCGCCCACGCGGCCAGTCGATCGGTAGCCGGACCGCCCGGAATGGGCTCAGCAACGTCCGCCAGGTCCTGCGTCGACCGAAAGTGGTATCCCGAGGTAAAGAGTTCGGGCAGGACGATCAAATCAGCGTCGGCCCCGGCGAGCAGCTCCCCTGCCCGATCGAGATTGCCCGTTACATCCAGGTAGCTTGGTGTAAACTGCAGGTAGGCAATTTTCATTTGCAATAACGGATCCAGTGACTAGAGCGTCGCAAGGGTCTCTCGGATCGCGTCAAAGTCCGGGAGTTTACCGGCGTTTTCGAGCACCTCGGCATAACGAATGGTGCCTTCCTCGTCGATGACGAACGCCGCTCGCTTCGCAATGCGATCCAGCTCCATGTCCGTGAAATCCCGATCGTACTTTGCCCCATAGGCGGCGCTGACCTCCGCATCGTGGTCGCTCAGGAGCGGAAACTGCAAATCGTTCACCTCGCTGAACTCACTCAGGACGAACGGCGAGTCCGTCGCAATCCCGGCAATCTGCACCTCTTCACCAAAATCCTTTCGGGTATTGTTGACGGTATTTAACTCTGTAGTACACACGCTCGTGAAGGCGCCCGGGAAGAACAGCAGGAGCACGGGGGTACCCTGGTGATCCGACAAGCTGAAAGCCTCCATCGTATCGGAGTACAGCGTGAAGTCAGGCGCAGGTTCTCCGGTAGACAAGCTCATGGTAGACTGGGGTGGGTTGTCAAAAATAGGGATGGATCGATCGTCTATTCAAATCGGATGGCTTGCACAGGTTCGATGCGAGAAGCCACCCGGGCGGGAATGTAGGCAGCGACCAGACACAACGCCAGCGTGACGGCCGCGACGAGCAGGAAATCCAGCGGTTGCAATGACACGGGCGCCGAGCTCATATAGTACGCCTCGGCCGGCAAGGGAATGATCTCGAAGCGCATTTGCGCGTAACCGAGGCCAAGGGCCAGCACTTCCCCGATGGCAACCCCCACGAGCCCGATGAGAGCCCCGAGCGTCAAAAATAAACGACGCAACTGCGTCCCCGAAGCCCCCAAGCTCCCCAGCACCCCGATTTGTCGGGTCTTCTCCAAGATCATCATGAGCAGGATGCCGACGATGTTAGAGGCGGCGACGAGCACGATGACGCCAATGACGAGCGGGATAATGCTCTGCTGGAGGTTAACCCAGGCGAAGAGCCCGCGCTGTCGCTCGTAGATGGTGCGCGCGCGAATGGGGAAGCCCACCTCCCGTTCGATCCGCGCAGCGGTGGAGTCGACCTGCTCGATATCGCGCACGGAGAGATCGAACCGCGTGACCTGGTCAGACGGAAGCCCGAGCAGGTCACGCGCCGGGGCGAGTCCAGTAAAGACGTACAGGTCATCGATGTTAGCGAGCGACGTTTCATAAATGCCCGTCACCTGAAACTGCTTGACCCGCGGCCGAATGGGTCCGCCGCCCGCGGCGTCATCCTGGCGGCGCAGTGAGAATGCCGTTACCGTATCACCTACCTCGATGCCCAGCCGCTGGGCGAGCGGCTGCCCCAGCACGAGGCCGGGCGACGAGGAGGACCCGGACGCCAAGCGAAAGGTGCCACGCACGACGCGACCTGCCATGAAAGGCGGCGGGCTCTCTACGCCGATGAGCGCGACGCCGTCGACCGACTCCGAAGAACGGCGGAGCAGCACGAAATTCTCGACGACAGGAGCCACGTTCGTGACCTGATTGTAGTCGCGCAGCTGCTCAGCGACTGGAGTGGCTGCGTCGATCAGTCCGTCTTGCGAGTAGCTGCTGACCTGGATGTGCGAGCCGAAGCCGATGATTTTGGATTCGATCTCTTGGCTGAAGCCCCGCACGATGGCAAGCGAGAGAAGCAGCGCTGCCACTCCCACCGCCACGCCGCCAACGGCAACGTATGTAATGAAACGCAAGAAGCCGCGGTCTTCGGCACGGCCCTGCGCGCCACGCAAGTACCGCCAGGCCACAAACCGCTCAAAATATGAATGCACCGGCCCACCAGGTTGAAAAACGGAGCTTCCTCTCGCATCAATGACGGTCACTAAACGGGCATCCGGACAAAGGTTTCTACCAATTTGGATCGAACATGCTTTTTAAACGATAGTATCTCTTAACCACCATGTCTTGCTTACTTTGCAATAACGGCACACTAGCCCGCGTCCGCCATGCATAATGCCGTCTACCACACGCCCGACCCCATCAACGAACCAATCCGCGACTACGCACCGGGGTCCGAGGAGCGGGCCTCCCTCCAGCATGCGCTAGACGTGCTCAAGAGCGATCCAATCGACATTCCGGCCTTCATTGGCGGTGAGGCCGTAGCGACCGAGACCACCACGGATGTCGTGGCTCCTCATAACCACAGTGTGGTGCTTGCCCACTTGCACCAATGCGGTCCCGCCGAGACCGAGCAGGCGATCGAGGCGGCCTTGGCGGCAAAGACCGAGTGGGCTCGCATGGACTGGACCGATCGCGCAGCCATCTTCTTGCGCGCTGCGGATTTGCTGGCCGGTCCATGGCGCGACCGGGTGAACGCCGCCACCATGCTCGGGCAGAGCAAGAGCGCCCACCAAGCCGAAATCGACTCGGCCTGTGAGCTGATCGACTTTTTCCGCTTCAACGTGCGCTACATGGAGCAGATCTACGCCGATCAGCCGAACAGCGCCCCTGGCACATGGAACCACCTGCAGTACCGGCCGCTGGAAGGGTTTGTCTTCGCCGTCACCCCGTTCAACTTCACCTCCATCCAGGGCAACCTGCCGACGGCCCCTGCCTTGATGGGCAACACCGTCCTGTGGAAGCCTTCATCCACGTCGGCCTTTTCGGCATATTACATCTACAAGCTGTTGGAGGAAGCGGGGCTTCCGCCCGGAGTCATCAACATGCTTCCGGCCGACGACGGCGCGCAGGTGGGCAATACCGCACTGGCCTCTGAACATTTTGCGGGCCTCCACTTCACAGGCTCCGAAGGCACCTTCCAGCACCTCTGGAAGCAGATTGGTCAGAACCTCGACGCCTATCGCACCTTCCCAACGATCGTGGGCGAGACGGGCGGTAAGGACTTCATCGTCGCGCACCCCACGGCGGACGTCGAGGCTCTCGTCACGGCCATCGTGCGGGGGAGCTTCGAATACCAGGGTCAGAAATGCTCGGCCGCCTCACGGCTGTACCTTCCCCAATCGCAATGGAAGTCGATGCAGGGTCAGCTCTTCGACCGGTTGGCCGAGTTGAAGATGGGGCCTCCGGAGGACTTCACCAACTTCATCAATGCGGTCATTGATCAAGCCGCATACGACAAGATTACGAGCTACATCGATCACGCCGCGTCCGCCGACGCTGCCGAAATCGTGTACGGCGGCGACTATGACGATTCGCTCGGGTACTTTATTCAGCCCACGGTCATCCAGGCGCACGACCCGAAATATAAGTCGATGCAGGAAGAAATCTTCGGCCCGGTGGCCACGGTCTACGTTTACCCCGACGACGCCTTCGATGAGACGCTCGACCTCGTCGATGAGACGTCCCCGTATGGATTAACCGGCGCCATCTTCGCCCGGGATCGGGACGCGATCAACAAGGCGCAAGAGCGCCTGGAGCAGGCCGCCGGCAACTTTTACATCAACGACAAACCGACCGGGGCCGTGGTCGGTCAACAGCCTTTCGGCGGCGCGCGCCGCTCGGGCACTAACGACAAGGCAGGGTCTCGGCTCAACCTCGAGCGCTGGGTCTCCCCCCGGTCGATCAAGGAAACGCTGAACCCGGCCACGCACTACGGATACCCCTTCCTGGCGCCCGATGAGGACGCAGAGCGTTCCGAGACAACCTATTCGAAAGCCGGCAACGGCAGCGTCACCAACTAGCCTTGCACCATGAACGACGTGCCCACCTCGCCCGGGGAAGTCAGTGCCCTGGCACAGCTCCTCGACGACCCGGATGCCGATGTTCAAGCGTCCGTGCATGCCCGGCTCACTGAGTTGGGGCATCAGGCCGTACCCGCGCTCTTGGCCGCCCGGGATGATGCTGACGCGGACCTCCGCCCCCTCATTGAAGATGCTATCCACGACCTGCACTTTGACCATGTCCAGCAGGCCTGGTCCCTGGTGATGGACGCACCTGCCGTAAACCTGGAGCGGGGCGCGTTCCTCTTTGCCCTCTACCGGTTCCCGGATCTGGATATTCCCTCCTACCGGCGGCGCCTCGATGCCTTCGCGGACCAGGCACGGCCCCAGATCGAGCGTGCCTCGGGTGTCGAACGCGCCTTCGCCCTGGCCGACGTGATGTGCAATACTCTCGGCTTCGCAGGCAACGAGGAGCATTACTACGACCCGAACAATAGCTACCTCAACCAAGTCATCGACCGCCGGCTCGGCATCCCGATCAGTCTTTCCGTCATCTACCTATTACTGGGCAACCGGCTCAACCTCCCGGTTTACGGCGTCAATCTGCCGGCGCACTTTCTCGTCAAGTACGTCAGCGATAACGGCGAAGTGTACCTTGACCTGTTCAACGGCGGCGAATACGTGTCGCGGGAGGCCTGCCTGCGGTTTCTGCTGAAGGCCGGCGTGAAGCCGCGCCCCGCCTACTTCCAGGCCGCTGACCCGAAGCCGATTCTGCTGCGGATGGGCCGCAACCTACTCGCCATCGCGCGCGAGACGGACCAGACGGACATGGCTCAGGACCTGACGACCCTGCTCGCTCCATGGGATCCAAGCCTAGACGCCTAACCACCATGGACGTCTTTAAAAGCACCCATCATCCGGGCGACGCCTCCGCGACCCTCATTTATGGCCGGGCGCTGATGGCGCCGTTAGCCTTTTTCACCCTCCCGGTCATGATTGCAGCTACTGCAGCAGCCCTCCAGCAGCACCGCCTGCTCCCCTTTCTGACGTGGGGACTGCCCGCTGCCCTCCTCGCAGCCACCGTATGGACGCGCTTTCGGCTGGGGGCGACCCCGGCGGAGGTGCGCGTCCGCGACCACCAAGCGGCCGTGCGAAGCGTCCACGATTGTCTCGGCCCCACCCCGGAGGAGCACTGGCAGTGGATCCACGACATCCGAAGGGGCAGCGACGCGCTCATCGTCACCATGGGCTTCGAAACCCATCGCTTCCGGTACAGCACTTGGCCCGACCACCGGGCGCTCCTGAAAGCCCTGCGTTCGGCCCGCGCCGGATCCAACACGCCCTCACAACCCGCTTCCTCGCATGCCTGATCCGTCGTCTTCAGCCTCCGACTCGACCGCCTCCAACCCGACCCTGCAGGACCCCGTCCCCGACGGGGAATCGCAAGACTGGTGGGACTACTGTCCAAACTGCGGAAGTCGGCTGCACAACCGAGGCTGCAAGTATCGCTGCCCGACGTGCCACTACTTCATGAGCTGTAGCGACTTCGATCAGTAATCGCCTCCGTCGTGCTTTCTGTCGACTCCTCTTCGAGCGCCTCCGTGCGGGAGCAGCTGATTGAGCAGCTGCGCTACCTCATCGCGAGCGGACACTTCCAGGTCAACGAGACGCTGCCCTCCACCCGAAAACTCGGCGAGCAGGTCGGCATTTCGTTTCACACGGTCCGGAAAGCGTATCAGGCACTCCAGGATGAGGGGCTCGTGGACTCCAAGGCGGGCCGCGGCTATATAGTGCGGGACCGGGCGCCGCTGGATAAGAGTGAGCGCATGGAGCGCGGTGCCGAGGTGGTGCACGACACGCTGCAGATGCTCATCGGGCTGGGACTCGACGATGCCGAGATCGAGTACCTCTTCCATGAGCAATCCAACCTGCTCGAACACGCGCAACTAGACCGCAAGCTGCTCGTGGCCCACCCGGTGCCCGAGCTGGGCGAACTGTTTGCGGACGACATCGGCCGGGCGCTGCAGCGTTCGGTGAAGGCGGTGCCGCTGAAACGCATCCGCAACCACCAAGACGCCGACTTCATCTTCACCCCGTTCGAACACTTGCACGACATGGTCGAAGCCGTTCCGCGGGCCGACGCGATGGGCTTCGTGGCGCACTTCGCGGCCGAGCTCTTGGAGCGGGTCGCGCGGCTGCGCACCGAGGAAACCATCAGCCTGATTACCCGCCGAGCCCCCACGATTCAGCCGCTCACCGAGCTGCTCCGTGCGCAGGCTGGATTCAACGGACAGATCTTGGCCGGTGCCGTTGACGGCGGCACCGAACATCTCACGTCCTTTCTGGACCAGTCGGATCTGGTGCTCTACACGCCTGCGAGCCGACGCCGCGTGAAGCCGCTGCTCGACGATGAGCCCGTCCACACGCCGATCCATATGCTGGTGAGTAGCGACTCCCTGAAGGCCATTCGCGACGCCGTGCCACTGTGAACCGTCCGAACCCGTCCGCTGTGCGCAAGAAGCGGCAGGCCGCTCTACTCACGCCGGCGATGCAGCGACTCCTTTGCCGCTTCGCGCTCCTCTTCGGGGACGGCCTCCCTCTCTGGCTGCCCGTTCGCCTCGGCGGACTCCGGGGGCTCGTCGTCCGCGGGCTCGGGCGATCGGTCGCGAATGCCTGGTATCTGCTGCAATTCACGGATGTTGATGTCGTCCCCGTCGGCCCCCCAAATGTTTTCGTCGCGCAGGACGGAGATGCTCGCTGCGGCGGTCGGCTCGGCCTGCAGCACACGCTCCAGCGTCGGCTCCTCCGCCTCTTCCTGGTCCGGGTACTTCACCCGGACGTGATGGATGCCCATCAACATCGAGAGGAACGTCTCACGAATCTGACGCAGGTCGCGAAACGTAAGGTCGGTATTATCCAACTGCCCATCATCGATGTGCTGCCGGAAGATAAGCTCGATGAGTGATTTGATGCGGTTGTGCGTCGGCTCGTCGAGGCTCCGGGTGGCTGCTTCGACGGAATCGGCCAGCAGAAGAATGCCCGTCTCCTTCGAGTCCGGCTTCGGCCCAGGGTAGCGGAACTCCGACTCCAACACGTTCGACTCGTTCTCGGCTTGTTCGAGGGCGCGCCGGTAGAAGTACTCGATCCGCGTCGTGCCGTGATGGGTCGGGATGAACTTGAGCACGCGGGGCGGAAGGTCGTACTCCTTCCCCATTTCCAGCCCCTCTTTCACGTGGCTTGCGATGATCAGCGCACTCATGCGTGGCTTCAGTTTATCGTGAGGGTTCGCGCCAGCGCGCTGGTTTTCCACGTAGTATTCGGGCTTGAGCATTTTGCCAATGTCGTGGTACAGTGCTCCGACGCGCACCAAGAGGGCGTGGGCCCCGATCCGGTCGGCAGCGGCTTCGGCCAAGTTCGCCACCTGCAACGAGTGATTAAACGTACCCGGGGCACGCAAACTGAGCTCTTTGAGTAGCGGCCGGTTGGTGTCGGAGAGTTCGAGAAGCGTAAGGTCGGTGGTGACCCCAAAGGCCCGCTCAAAGATCCACAGCAAGAACTGGGAGGCGATGATAAACGAGGCGCCGATGGCTGCGAAGAGCAGTTCCCACCCAAACCGCTCGACAGGCGTGCCCAGGTAGAGCCAGCCGCCGGTGAGAACGACGGCATACCCGCCGAGGATGAGGAGTGCGCTCACAAAGAAGTGGCCCCGGTCCTTGATGTCGCGGACGCTGAAGACACCCAGCAAACCGGCGAAGAAGGTGGCCAGTGTATACTCGAGATCGAGACCCAGCATGGCGCCGCCCAACGTGCCGAGGGCCAGGGTGCCCATAAGCCCCACGCGCACGTGGAAGATAATGGTCAACAGGACCGACACCACGGCGACGGGCACGATGTAGAGACTGACCTCCGGCATGCGCACGACGACTGCATACGCCCCAACGATGAACGCGAAGAGCAGCGTGATGATAAACAGCGTCCGGTGGTCGACGAAGAGCCGGCGCTCCAAAAAGAAGAGGAACAGGAAGAAGATCAGATAGATGGTGAGCACGAGCACCAGCTCGCCAAGAAACTGCTTCCATGCGATGGGCGAGGCGGCGCGCTCGTTGCGTACGCGCTCCAGCGAGGTCAACTTACGCTTGGTCTCCGCGTCGATCTGCTCGCCTTTACTGACGATGATCTCCCCCTCTTCCACCCCACCCCGGATGGCAGATACCTTCTCGGCCTGGCGCTCGCGCTCACGCAAGGTTTCGGCACGCATGAACCGGAGCGAGGGTTGAAAAATGGCACGAAAGAACGAGAACCCCAGCTCGGCCTGGGAGGGGTCATCGAACTGTTCGCCCAACTGACTCCGCGCATACTCATACGCCTCGCCCAGTCCATACAGGTTACTTTTGCGCACAATTTGCTGCGTCCGCTCCTCCTCGTTGCGGACGATGATAGTATCGGTGAAGACCGAGTCCCGCGAGCGGTTGAGAACCCCCACGTCGAGCAACTGGGCACCGAGCGAATAGGCTGCATCGAGCATTTGCTGATCAAGCCGCGGACTCGACGGCGCCTCACGTGCCGTCGAGGACAAGGCAGGAATCCGCTCGACGTAATCATCGACCAGCGTCTGCCACTGCCCTTGGGAGACTTTCAGACGAGCATTGCGTCGCAGGTCAAGGTACCGCAGCGAGTCCTCCTGCGCCGCCTGATTTTGCCCACGGACTTGGTGATACCGGAACGAGGCATACGCGTCGAAGATGCTGTTGAGCTGCTGCAGTAACGTGTCGCGATTACTCGCCATGCGTTGCTTGGCATTGGGCACCTCCCGGAAATAGGGCGGCGTCTCTCGGCGTGCGGCCTGTCGCTGGGTCGCGACCGCTTCGGCATCTTTATAGACGGGGAAATTGAACGGGGCCACGAGGGTCGGTTGGCGCCAGGTATCGCCCACCTGGACGGCATACTCATACACCTCGCCCTGGGGAAACGCCAGCATGGAGATCACCACCAGGAACAAGAAGAATCCGCCCCGCACGAGCCACTGGCGCTCCGGCGATGGAGCGTCATCGGAGCGACCGGTTTCCAACTGATCTCCAACAGGACGGGGTTTGTTGGACGTCTCAGAGGAGAGGCCGAGCTTTTCCAGTAATCCCATAACGCTTTCAATCGGTGCAACAGGAGCGCCTACCCCACGAGGAGTAGCGCCGTACAACGCGCATTACGTGCTTTGATGCGCTCCACGTCGTGTAGGCTACCTATGCCAGAGGCATCGGAAGGATCCTTCGGACGGTCAGGTCGAATCGCCCGTGTTGCCCTTCAGAAACGCCTGCAGTTCCTCCTCGTCGAGCATCGGGATGCCCCGCTCGGAGGCCTCGTCATACTTGGATCCGGGATTAGCGCCCACGACCAGGTAGTCTGTATTCCCGCTCACGCTGCTCGTCACGCGCCCCCCGGCTTCCTTGATAAGCGACGTGGCGTCGCTACGCGTTAGGGTGGGTAGGCTACCGGTGAGCACAAACGTTTTGCCAGCCGCCGGTGCAGCCTCTTGGTCATCGGGCGGAGCTTCTTCTGGGAACCGCTGGGCATTTACCCCTTCCTGCTTCAAGTTATGGATAAGCTGCCGGTTGTGCTCGCGCTGAAACCAGTCGACCACGCTTTCGGCAATCACAGCGCCGATGCCGTCGATCGCTTCAAGGTCGTCCGCCGTCGCCGCGGCGATGGCGTCGAGCGAGGCAAAATGCTCCACGATGAGTTCGGCCACCGTTTGCCCGACGTGGCGGATCCCGAGGGCGTACAGCACGCGGCTCAGCGGACGGTGCGCGGACGCCGCGATGGCGTCGACCAGGTTGCGCGCGCTTTTCTCGGCAAACCGCTCCAGGTTGAGGAGGTCCTCCACCTCGATCCGATAGAGATCAGCCAACGACGTGACCAGTCCAGCGTCGACCAGCTGCACAGCCACCTTTTCGCCCAGCCCTTCGATGTCCATCGCGTCGCGGCTCACAAAATGCTCGACGAGCCGGATGAACTGGGCCGGGCAGTCGGTTGCCAGGCAGTAATAGTCGGCCTCGCCGTCGAGGCGCACGATTTCGCTTCCACAGGCCGGGCAGGAGTCTGGAAACGACCACTGCACTTCGCCGCCGGTGCGCGCCTCCGTAATCGGCCGAACCACCTGGGGAATGACGTCGCCCGCCCGTTTGACCACGACGCGGTCGCCGACGCGGATGTCGCGGTCCCGAATGTAATCTTCGTTATGAAGCGTCGCTTGAGAAACCGTAACACCGCCGATGTGAACGGGCTCAAGGACCGCCTCGGGCTTGATGACCCCAGTCCGCCCGACGTTCACGATGATCTCGTTGAGCGTGGTCGTGGCCTCCCGGGCGGGGAACTTATAGGCGACGGCCCAGCGTGGCTCCTTGGCCGTCACGCCCAGTTCATCCTGTTGGTCGAAGCGGTCGATTTTCACCACAACGCCGTCAATCTCGTAGTTGAGCGCATCGCGGCGCGCGGTCCACTTCTCGCAAAACTCCACGACGTGCTCGATGTCGTTGAAGC
>JAAAPH010000020.1 GCA_009908415.1 Bacteroidota bacterium | reverse complement strand
CTTGTATGAATCTTAGTTTTTGACTTCCAACGGCTTGATCAGTGCACCAACCTCGTTTGGCCTCACACCCTTTTCCGCCCAGACACCTCTGTGATTCCGACCGAACCCATTATACCGAAACGAACCATGTTCACCTGTTATGACATCATTAACATAGATTAAAATAATTGCAATGCCAATCAAGGGTTGGAAAAACCACGTCGCCGCAGGCGGTTTGAAGAGGGTGCTTGACGCCTTCTTGCAAAAACCGCCCTTGGCGACATGGACGCACAACATACGCTCGTTCGGATTTACCTGTTCGTCTGCCAGCGCTGGCGCTCCCGCCTGCAAGCCATAGCCCAACGCCAGAGCAATAACTCCCAGCCTACCTTTACCGACGAGGAGGTGCTCAACCCGAACAATCGTTCGGTATCTACCTCTTCGGCCTCATCAAAAAGAGAAAGACGATTACCAAGATCTACGATTACATAGCCGACCACTTCTCCGAGTGGTTTCCAGAGATGCCCTCCTATCAGGGCTATAACCGGCGTCTGAACCGGTTGAGCGCAGTCTTCGCTCCGCTCGTCGAGGAGGCTCTTGCAGAGGTAGACGGCGGGGAGACCCGGCGAGAAGCCGTGCGCATTGCGGATTCGATTCCGATCATGATGGCAAAACAGAAGCGCTCCTCGCAGGCCTCGGTCGCCTCCGAGTTTGCAGACAAGGGCTACTGCGCCTCGAAGGGTGTATTCTTCTACGGCGTGAAGCTGCATGTGGTCGCCGGGCGCAGGTCCCACGCCATGCCGCTGCCGAGGCGGGCAGGACTGACACCCGGCAGTGCGAACGACCTCACGGCTTTGCGGCAGGCGCTGCCGGAGATCAAAGGCGGCGAGCTTTACGGCGACAAAGCGTACTGCGACGCCCCGATGAAAGAGCGACTTGCCCAGGAGCAAGACCTTGACGTACTCACGCCGGTGAAGAAGAAAAAAGGCCAGAACCGCCTCTCGGCCGCTGACAAGCTCCTCTCGGAGGCGGTTAGCCGGGTGCGCCAGCCGATTGAGTCGCTCTTCAATTGGGTCAACGAGCAAACGGGCATCCAATGCGCCTCGAAGGTGCGCTCCTACCGCGGCCTGCTCGTCCATGCGTTCGGTCGACTTGCCGCTGCCATGCTCCTGCTCGCCTTTAACTCTTGATTCGCATTTGCACGTGTGGCATGCGCCTTTCGCTCTTCAAAGGAGCCCGGCACCCACCGATATCGTTGCGGCGGGTGCCACGGTACAACCATCTGATGTTCCGGCTGACCTGCTCATGTAAGCCCTACAGCCTTTGCGTTTCGTCCGACGGCCTGCACTTGAGGCGAGGGTGGGTCACGGCTCGTCATGGACGGACGGCGACACGGGCGGAGCGCCCTTCGATGGCGGCGTCGAAGGCGTCCTCCACAGCCTCCAGGGCAAAGCCGTCGTGAATCACGGCCTCGAACGGATAGTCGTCGTGATGAGCCGCCAGGAACGCCACGGCGCGCGCCAGGTCGTCGTGGGTGTAGTTGTGCAGCCCGCGGACGGTGAGCACGCGCCGCACGAGGTCTTCGGCCTCGACGTGGAGCGGGCGCGACGGATAGGTGGCCCCACGAGCACGCCCGTGCCGCCGGTGCGCAGGGCGGCCAGGCCCCGCTCGGTCGCGTCGGGGTGGCCCGTCAGCTCCAGCAGCACGTCCGCGCCCCGGCCGTCGCTGTGGCGCCGGATGGCAGCCTCCAGGCCGTCGGCGTCGGCGGCCTCGGGGTCCACGGCCTCCGTCGCCCCAAAGGCGCGGGCCCACTCGCGGCGGCGGGCCTGGCGCTCGAGCGCGATGATGGCGGTGGCCCCGGCCGCGTCCGCCATGGCGATGGCCGTGAGCCCCAGCATGCCCACGCCCTGCACGAGCACGACCTGCCCATCAAGACCCCCGGCGAGCCGCACGGCACCGGCGACGGTCGCCGTTGCGCAGTTGGCCGGACTGATGACGACGTCGGGCACCGCCTCGGGCACCCGAAAGAGCGTGGTGCCCGGCCGGAGATGGCACGCCTCGGTCAGCCCGCCGTTGAGGGCGTGGCGCTCAGTGATCGCCGCGTGGCCGTACTTGAAGAGCGCGGTACATTTCTGTGGGATACCGTGCGTGCAGTTAAAGCAGTCGCCGCACGTGACCTGCATCGACCATGTCACGCGGTCGCCGACGGCGAGCGGCTCGCCGTGGTAGTCCGTCAGGCCCGTCCCGCCGATCGCCGCGATACGGCCGACCATCTCGTGGCCCAGGATGGCGGGCGTGGGCTCAATCCGGTTGCCCGTGTAGGTGTGGACGTCCGACCCGCACACGGTACAGCAGTTGATGCGAACGAGGGCGGCCCCCGGCGCCAAGTCCGGACGCGGAAAGGCGTCGACGTGTACGCCGGCGTCGGGCCCATCGAATACGGCCGCGCGGACGGCCTCCGGCGCCGGGGCGTCAGGCGATAAGAAACCGGCGTCGGTCGATGTGCCGGGGTCGGGGTTGTCGTGACTCATGGCAAAAGCAGATGGAATGGGAGGGAAGAGCGAAACGCAGCAGGGCGCAGCTCCGGTCGAACACGATGGGCCGGGCGGGGGCGGCGCGGCCAGCGGGCGTGCTCCGGCCGGCTACCACTGGGCAATCACCTCTTCAGCGAGGCCAAAGGAGAGCGTCATGCCGGCGCCGCCGAGGCCTGTCACCACGTCGACGTCCGGCTCGGGCTGGAGGTGGATGTAGGACTGCCCCGCGGGCGCC
>JAAAPH010000123.1 GCA_009908415.1 Bacteroidota bacterium | reverse complement strand
CGACCATCCACGCGTAGTTGAGCTGGAAGCCCAACAGCTGGCCGTACATGAGCGCGTTGAAGCTCTGGTCCATCCAGCCGCCGGGCCAGACCCACCCCCCAATCCGGAAGAACAGGAGCAAGAAGGCGAGCACCATGATCACCTGGCCGGCCAGGTTCAGCTTATTCCACCCCTCACCGTGCGGCATCTTGTCGCGGTGCGTGTCGCCCAGCGTCTCGGCCAGCGCGCCGCACGAGCAGATCCACCCGCAGTAGGCCCCCTTGCCCCAGTAGTAAATCATGCCCGGGATGAGGACGAACGTCTGCACGAAACAGATGCCGAGCCACCACCATAGCGGATCGGACGTGAAGACGTTGTAGACGAGCAGCGGCCAGGCGAGGATGAAGCCGTAGGCGCGCCAGTACTCGCGCCCGTGCACGGCGTACTCGCTCGTCGGGAAGAGGGCGTCGAGGAAACCGGTCGGGAGCCAGCCATTGGCGCCCAGGAAGGGCAGCACGATCTCCGGCAGCAGGAAGAGCGGCACCACCTGGATGGCCATCAGCGTGAGCGT
Source organism: Bacteroidota bacterium (assembly GCA_009908415.1). GTDB lineage: Bacteria > Bacteroidota > Rhodothermia > Rhodothermales > Salinibacteraceae > JAAAPH01. Next base: position 2,213 of record JAAAPH010000123.1, on the reverse strand, counting down.
CTGCACCTTGACGTATGGCGTCTTCCGCCTTCGGATGCGCTTGAAGCCAAAGATGACCACGATCGCCGAGTAGACCAGCGTGTAGTAGAAGCCCGGTTTCGTGGCGGAGGTCGTGATAATCTCCCAGAGCCCCGTCGCGTTCGGTTTGGCCTGCAGCGAAAAGGGGAAGAGGTTTGCGCTATCGGCCAGGCGGTGGAGCCATCCACCATCCTTCCACGAGTAAACCGCGCACATGAAGAGGAAGAAGGCCGCAAACGCGCCAATCCGCCCCCAGTTGAGGTTCTTGAGCCAGCCAAAGCCGGAAAACGCCTCGGCCCATGAATCAGGCACCTCGCCCCAGTCGTGCCGCAGCTCGATGCCAGACCGGCGAAAGAAGTCGAGCGGCGCCTCGCGGCCGATCATGGCAAACACCTGATCGGCGTCGACGAACTCATCGCTCCCGTCCTGCTTCGAGATGCGGACCTGATCGGTGCCGATGGCCTGCACGTCGCTCTCCAGGAGGAGCCGTAGGCGGCCCTCGCCGCTCGTGTAGCTGGCGAGCTGGTAGACGCGCTCGACGTTTTCGGGCTTGGGGCGCACGAACTCGTCGCGCCGGTAGGAGAGCGTGACGCGCGCGCCAGCCTCTGCGAGGGCCGTAGCCGCCTCCGTCGCCGAGTCGCCCCCGCCGATCACCACCACGTCGTGCCCCTTGCAGCGCGTCGGATCGTGCAGGCGGTGGTGGACGTGGTCCTGCTCCTCCCCGGGCACGTCGAGACTGCGGAAGTTGCCGCTCCGCCCGATGGCGACGATCACACGCTGCCCGCGGATGCGCTCGCCCTCCTCGGTGACGACGGCCAGCCCGCCGCGCGCTTGCTCGATGCGGTTCGCCTCCGCGTGCTGAACGGGGATATCGTGCGTCTGCGCCTCTAACTCCTCGACGAGCGCTTCCTTCACGGGCGCCGACACCTGCAGGTCGCCCGCCGGCGTCATGGCCTTGGGATAGGTGTAGATCGGCTTGCCCTTCTGGAAGTCTTTGATCGTGGCAAACCGCCGGCTCGCCTCCAGTACGACGAACGAGAGCCCCTGCCGCTGCGCCTCACGGGCCGCGGCCATCCCGGCCGCTCCCGCGCCAATGATCACCACGTCGTAGGGCGCGCCGCCGTTGTCCGCCCCGCGGGGCGCGAGGCCGCTCTCATTCACGATGTGGCGTACGGCTTTCACGCCGCCGTCCATCGAAAACTTGAGGAGCGGAACGTCGGCCAGGTCGCCGACGACGTACACGCCCGAGACGTTCGTCTCGTAGTTCTCATCAACGCGCGGGAGTTGCTCGACCTCTCCGCCCGGGAATTGGAGGTGGATCCAGTGCGCGTATTGTTTCAGCCAGTCGAACATGGGGGGACATCGAGGCAGTGGAGATCCGGCACAACATGATCCCGCAGAGACGGGGTGTGGTGTGCGTACCTTCAGAGCGGGGGAATGTTACAGTCCACCTCGTGTTCGTGGATCGGTTGCCGCTACTCCCCACCCACCACGGGCAATACGCGGTCCATCTGCCGCGCGATCGTACGCAGCCGATCGGCGTCGCCGCCGGAGACCTCGGCCGTTGCCCAGCCGTCGTAGCCAATGTCGTCGAGCGCCTCGGTGACGGCCGTCCAGTCGATGTCCCCCTCCCCGATGTCTGCAAACCCGTCCCACGGGCCGCGCTCGTCCCGCACCGCGCGGCTATACCCCTTCACGTCCAGCTTCAGGATGCGGTCGCCCAGAATGCGGATCCACTGCTCCGGCCAGCCGTAGTTGGCGATATTTCCGATGTCGAAGTAAGCCCCGATCCACGGGCTCTCGAATGCATCGATGTACTGGGCAAACTCCAGGGGGCTGAGCAAGAAGTGGTTCCACACGTTTTCCAAGGCGATGCGGACGCCGTGCCGCTCGGCCTCGGGCAGGACGTCGCGGATTGCCGCCTGCGAGCGCTCATACGCCGCGTCGTAAGGCACCTGTTTGTTGACCACCGCCGGCACCAGGAGCACCGTCGACGCCCCATACGCCTCGGCGTCGGCCAGGGCCTCGCGGAGGCCGGCCACGCCGGCTTCGCGCACGCTGGGATCGGGATCGGAGAGCGGCTTATCCCAGTGGACGGAGTTAACCACCCCGTGGATGGGCAACCCCGTTTCGTCCCGTGCGGCGAGCACTTCGTCCCGCGACAGGTCGTTGGGGCTCAGCAGCTCGACGCCATC
>JAAAPH010000010.1 GCA_009908415.1 Bacteroidota bacterium | reverse complement strand
GTCACCGCGAGCGAGCGGGCGAGGGTGGTCTTGCCGCTGCCTCCCTTCTGCGAAGCGACGAGGAGGACGTGTGGAGCCATGGCGTTTTGACGTCATTTGATGTTGTGGCGCTGACACAGCGTTTGGCGCAATGACGCGATGACGTCAAGTGACGTGGAGTCGATGTAGCGCCGTCGCGCAATGACGTCATATGAGGGCGGAACGAAGGGAGTCGCCACCTGCGCTGCGTGGCCTTCGGTATCCTTTTTGCAGAGGATGCTCAGCGCGCCGCGGGTGCCCAAGGCGCATTGGAGTCTCCGCTTGTCCAGCGACATTCGGAACGGACCCCCTGCCGACACGAGGAACTGACCCCCTCTCGGTCGGGCAGGAGGTCGGCATGAGCGACGTGATCGAGCAGGGATACCCGCGGGCGGGCGGCTTGCGGGGGGAAGAGATGCGGACACCGGACGACGTGTCGGCAGGGGGTCAGTCTGCCGTGTCGCCTGACACCGCTGAGACTGCGTTGCCGTCGACCTGCGCAGTGAAACGCGCTCGTTCCAAACATGCTTGCTGACGTCGAGGCGTCGTCTGACGTCATGGCGCCGTAAATCAGCATGCGTACCTTACGTGGGGAGGCCTGTCGCGCGACGCGGGTACCCGCTTGGCGTGGCTGCAGTCTTTTAAGGTTTTCATCTAGCCAACCTTCTCGCGTTCACGGAGAAGCGCGAGCACGCGCATGCGCTCGTGGTTCGACAAATGCCCCAAAAGCGCGTCTTCACCCGCAGCACGGGCTTCGGCGAGGTTCCCGAGAGGTTCGCGGACCGGGATATCCACGAGTTCGCCGCCCACCTCAAGGAGCACCTGCCAACCGCCGAAGGGTGCCGCTACGACGAGCACTCGTACGTCATTCCACTGCAGCCCATAGCATTCGTGACGCATGGCAGGGCTCGAACCGGCAAGGCCTTCAGCGACGTACGTTTCACGCTCGTCTTCCGGCAGTTCCAAAGCCTCTGCTTCGAGCATTTCGCGCTCCTCGTCGGCTGTGATGCCTTGGAACTCCCAGTTTGCGGGGAACTGGGTTGATGGAATTTTACCGCTCATGCCGCTTTCGACCCCTTCACGACAGTGCTCCAAAATAGGCAATCGCTTGCCTCGATTTTGGATGTGGGGTCAGCCCCTTCACCTGAGACCGAATCGACGAGGGATAAGCGTATTATAATGCTCGCCGATATCCTCGGTCGCGGCGAATGGCCGTCGAGCTCCGAAACATGGGGTAGAGCATCAAGTTCGTCCGTCCATGCAACACGATGGGCGGAACTGGTGCGGCGGGAGGGACGAGGTGGAGAGGGCAGGGCAGCATCGCTGTGCCACGTCGACTTCCACCTGAACTGCCTCCGGGAAACCCGTGCGGTCCACGCCAGCGGCTGGTTGCTGCTGGTCAGGCGCCATCTCGCTCAGCGGCGGCGCGCTCGAGACGCTGATGCGCCGTGGGCGGCGTCATCCAGCGCTGCCACGCTTCGCGGATCTGGTCGAAGGTTTCGTTGGCGTTGTGCCACTTACGGGTGGCGGCGCCGGCTTCGCCGCGGGCGACGACGCGACCGGTGTCGAGATCCAAGAAGCACGTCGCGTAGCCCACGCCATTGTTCCAGCGCTGTCCGCCGTTGCGCTTGACGGTGTCGATGTAGATTCGCTCCTTACCAGGAACTTTTTTCCAGGCGCGGGCAGCGTCGACGCCATGGATCCGCTCGATGTCGGCGACCAAGGTCTGGATATTGCTGACACTCATTGTGCTCTCCTGGGCGCGGGACGATGCGACTGAGATGTTCGCGCCCTGCACAAATTGAGTTGGTGCCATTGAAACTTTACGGGCCGGGGTTCGGCAGAAAAATCGTACTTGGCTATGGCGTGCTGCCGCGCGGAAGATTGTAGGCTTCTCGCCCGCTCGGCCGGCTGCGAGCGTGTCGCGAAGGTGGCGGCAATGGGAGAGGGCGGCGCGACCTCGCGCACCCCATACCTCACGCGACTCCAGCCCGCATGGACGGGCATAGATAACGCACGGACGCCGCAACCCAATGGGTCGAAGGGTTGCAGCGCGTTCAGTGAATCGTGACGTTGTCGCCGCAGCAGCGCTTGTACTTCCGGCCCGAACCGCAAGGGCAGGGATCGTTGCGTCCGACCTTGGGTCCACGGCGCAACGGCATGTCGGCCTGCGGGCGATAGCGTAGCCGTTCGTTCTTGAAGTCCCGGTACATGCGCATCACGCCGGCGGCCATCGAGACGATGAGCTCATCGCGCTGCTCTCGGTCGATCGGGTCGCTGTACGGGCGCATCCCGGGATCGGGGTGGTGTTCATGCGCGAGGATCAAGATGGGCACGATCGGCCCCGCGCGTTCGTCGTCGGCGATGAACCGGCCCCAGATGTCGTGGCGGAGACGGGTACCCGCGAGGAACCCGTTGGCCCAGTCGTTGCCCGTGGCGACCCCGTCGGCGTCTTCCAGCAGGAGCGGGAGGAAGACCTCGTCGTCCTCGAGCCGCTGGTTCACGTCGTTCCAATGCCGCATGATCAGATCGGTGAACCGGCGCGCTTCGCTCATCCTGTCGAAGACCAGGTCGCCGGCCTCGCTCGCGCCGGCCAGCACGACCGGCAGGAACTCGCTGGGCATGACGAGATCGGGGCAGCACGCCAAGGCGGCGCAGAAGCCGTCGAGCGCTTCGATATTGCCGATCTGCCCGCCCTGAACGCGGGCGAGCACGGCGCCGAGCTCGGACAGCTCGTCGTCGCTC
>JAAAPH010000249.1 GCA_009908415.1 Bacteroidota bacterium | reverse complement strand
AAGATGACCTCGTCGGCGTCAGGGTGATTGTGGCGCGTGTGCCCTTCGCCGGGCGCGATACGCACGAGGCCGAAGCTAAAGCTCTCAGCGCCCGTTGAGCGCCCGTCGCTGAGCATCTGAACGGTGCCCCAATCGAACTGGAGCGTGTCGACATCGTCGGCGCGGGTGAGGGCAGCGGGTCCAAATTGTTGCATGGCGTTTTGGGTTGGAAGGTTGAAAGTTGGCAGGTTGAAGGTTGGTGCGTTGGTGCGTTGGTGATGAAGACAGGGTACCGTTTCTTTCTCGCCGGTTCCTTCCCTCGTCTATTCCTCCACACTCCCGCACGCCCATACGCAACGGCTCAGAAGTGCAGCTGCTTGAAGGCGCGGGCTTGGTTTTCGATGGCCGGCTCGGTGGGCAGGCGCTCGACGCTGGAGGCGCCGAAGAAGCCGACGACACCCTCCGTGTGATCGAAGATGTACTGCGCGTCGTCCGGCTCGGCAATGGGCCCGCCGTGGCAGAGCACGAGGATGTCGGGGTTTACGGCCTTCGCCGCGTCGTGCATGGCCTGCACGCGCTCGGCCGCCTCCTCCAGCCCGAGCGCCGTCTCCGCGCCGATGTCGCCTTTGGTCGTGAGTCCCATGTGGGGCACGAGCACGTCGGCGCCGGCCTCGGCCATGGCCTCCGCTTGGTCCGTGTCGAAGACGTACGGGCACGTCAGGAAATCCATCTCATGCGCGAGGCGGATCATGTCGATCTCTTTCTGATAGCTCATCGCCGTCTCCTCCAGGTTCTGCCGGAACGTGCCGTCGATGAGGCCGACGGTCGGGAAATTCTGCACGCCGTCGAAGCCCATCTCCTTGAGCTCGCGCAGGAAGGCCGGCATGAGGCGGAACGGATCCGTGCCGCAGACGCCGGCCAGCACGGGCGTGTCCTCGACGACGGGGAGCACCTCGCGCGCCATGTCGACGACGATGGCGTTGGCGTCGCCGTACGGGAGCAGCCCGGCGAGGCTGCCGCGCCCGCCCATCCGGTAGCGGCCCGAGTTGTAGATGATGATGATGTCGGTGCCGCCGCGCTCCGCAAACTTGGCCGAGATGCCGGTGCCAGCCCCCGCCCCGAGGATAGGCGTGCCGGCATCGACCTGGGTACGGAGGCGGCGCAGTGATTCGTTACGTTTGATGAAGGGCATGGCGTTCGGGGTTGGGTGATTTCTGGATTGGCGGATTGGGTGATTGAACTTTGAATCGAAGAGACGTGGAGCCGGGGAAACAGAGAGAAGCTTGGCTTTCCCCAGAAAAGTGGGCGATCCGTCTCCTCGACTTCTCGCCTCTTCGGCTCTTCGATTTCAGCCGTCAGGCCGATTCCTCAAGCAGCTCAACCAGCCGCTCGGCGAAGGCGTCGGCGAACGCGGAGTCGTTGATGTGGGCGTCGATCTCAACCAGCTCCACGACGCTGGGGTCGAGATGCGTGCGGAGCGCGTCGAAGAGGGCCGCGTCGGCCTCCGGGTCGTAGAACGACTCGCCGGGCGCGTCGATCATGCTCACGCCGCGGAGCGGCAACATCAGCACCGTCGGCCCGGTGGCAGCGTTCAGCTTCTCGGCGATGATCTGGCCGAGCTCGGCGTTCTCCTCCGGCGTGGTGCGCATGAGCGTCACCTGGGCGTTGTGCCGGTACAGATGGCGGTCCTGGAAGTCATCCGGCACCGTGTCCATCGGGCCGAAGTTGGCCATGTCGAGCGCACCGACGGAGACGACCTGCGGCGTGCCGGTCCGCGCGGCCGCCTCCAGGCGCGCCGGGCCGGCGCTCAGCACACCGCCAACGAGCTCGTCGCACCACTCGGTCGTCGTGATGTCGGCCACGCCGGCGATGAAGCCATCCTCGATGAGCCCTTCCATAGCCCGGCCGCCGCTACCCGTGGCGTGGAAGGTGACGACCTCGTAGCCGGCCTCATCCAGGTGCTCGCGCACGGCCGTCACGCAGGGCGTCGTCACGCCGAACATGGTGGCGGCCACGAGCGGCCGGTCGTCGCCGGCCGGGATCGTCTGCTCGGCCATCCCGCACACGGCGCCCACGGCGTTGCCGATGATCTGGCGTGAGATGCGGTTGAGCCCCGCGATGTCGGCCACCGAGTACATCATCGTGATGTCGGTGGCGCCCACGTACGGCGCCGTGTCGCCCGACGCCATCGTCGAGACCATCACCTTCGGCAGGCCGACGGGCAGCGTGCGCATCACGCCGGTAGCGACGGCCGTGTTGCCCGATCCGCCCAGGCCGAGGATGCCGTCGAATGCGTCGTCGGCCATGAGCTCCTGGACGATCGCGATGGCGCCGTTGGTCATCGTGTCCATCGCCATGCCGCGATCGCCGGCCGCCCGCAGCGCCTGGAGCGACGTGTTGGCCTTCGCGGCGACCTCCTCGGCCGAGATCGTCGGCGCGATGGCGGGATCGTCCATGACGCCCACGTCGAGCAGGAGAACGTCGTGGCCGCGGTCCTCGATCCGGTCACGGGCAAAGGCGAACTCGTCGCCTTTCGTGTCGAGCGTGCCGAGGAGGAGGATTGTCTGGGACATGGCGGCGTACGGGGCGGAGTCGAACGAACGAAGCGCTTTCAGTGCCATCCATCAGGCGCGCGGATCCTGCAGTCGTAAACCTAGGGGCTGGGCGTCATTTGCTCAAGGCATTAGCGCCGGTCCGGGATGTCTTTTGGGGTGCACAGTTTGCTTTACCTTCGGGCCATGGTGTCGATTTTGGCTTGATCCAAAACCGACGAAAAGATCAAGGC
>JAAAPH010000513.1 GCA_009908415.1 Bacteroidota bacterium | reverse complement strand
TGACACGGCGATCCATCGCCCCCATGCGCCGGCCCTCATTACGCCCGGCCGCACGCTCAGCTATCGGACGCTCGACCGCGTGGTGACGGCGACGGCGGCGCACCTCCGGGCGATTGGGGTGGAACCGGGGATGGTCGTGGCGCTCTACCTGCCGCGGACGTGGCAGGCCGTCGTCGTGTTAATGGCGATCCTGCGGGCCGAGGCCATCGCAAGTCCGCTCAGCACGCGCTGGCCGCCAGAGCGCGTCGTGGATCGGCTGAAGCAGATCCAAGGCGTGTTGCTCATTACCGACGATCGGGCTGTCACGGCTGCTGCCGAGGATGAGGCGGCGGTTCTTCCGGCCTCGACCGTGCTGCTCACGGGGCGCTCCGAGCGCCGCACCGAGCCGTGGCCCCTTTCCGTTGATCAGCCGGCGACGATTGTATTTACCTCCGGAAGCAGCGGCGCGCCCAAGGCCGCACTTCACACCATCGGCAATCACTACTTCAGCGCCGAGGGCTCGAATCGGAATATTCCGCTCGGGCCGGGCGATCGGTGGTTGCTCTCGCTGCCTCTATACCACGTGGGCGGTCTCGCCATTCTGTTTCGCTGCTGGCTCGCGGGCGCCGCCGCCGTCATTGCCGGCTCGACGGCGGACCTGCCGCACGTGCTGACCGCGCATCGTATCACGCACGTGTCGATGGTGCCCACCCAGCTCCGGCGGCTGTTGGAGACCGCTGAGGAGGATGTGGCCGCCGGCACCCTGTCGGCCCTTTTGCTGGGCGGTGGGCCGCTGCCCGAAGCCCTCCTCGAAACGGCCCATGCGCGGGGATATCCGCTGCATGCCACCTACGGGATGACGGAGACGAGCTCGCAAGTGACGACCACCCCGCCCGGGGCGCCGCTCAGCCGGCTCAAGACGGCGGGCCAGCGGCTGCAGCATCGCGACCTTCGGATCAGTGCCGACCGGGAGATCCTGGTGCGCGGGAATGTGCTCTTCCGGGGCTACGTGGTTGGCGACACGATCCAGGACCCGCGGGACGCAGACGGGTGGTTTCATACGGGCGATCAGGGGCGGGTGGACGACCAGGGCTACCTGCACGTGCGCGGGCGCGCCGACAATCAGTTTGTTTCGGGCGGGGAAAATATTCAGCCGGAGGAGATCGAGCGCGCCCTCGTCCAGCTTGATGACGTTCGGCGCGCCGTGGTGGTGCCCGTTCCGGATGAGGAGTTTGGCCAGCGACCGGCCGCCTTTGTGGATACGGTGACCGAGGCCTCCCCATCGCGCCTGGCGCGTCAGCTGGAGACGACCCTGCCGCGCTTTATGGTTCCTGTCCAATTTTACCCGTGGCCCGCCAGTGCCGATCATACGGGTGGGGTGAAGGTGCGCCGCGCCGCGTTGCGCAACGAGGCACGCCGCCGGCAGAAGACAAACCGATCTTCCTGACGGTTACGACGCGGCCGCATGGCCGTGGAGACGATCCATCAAAAGTGGAAACACCGTGCGCCAATCATGCCCCCGAATACGCACCAAGACGCTTGCGAAATGGTGCAGTTGTGCTCTAATTTAATGAGCGACGTAAGAGGAACTATCAAATGCGTTTCACGTGCAGAGACTGAGGTGACGGTTCCCTCTTCGCAAAAAAATTTACTCACTTCCGGAAGCGCTTCCGAATATGTTTATTCCCGATAACGCCCGCGACCTTCACTTGGACGGCGACCGTGTACAGTTCACACCGCTTCAACTCGACAATATCTACAAGCACTTCCGCTGGAATAACGATCCGGAACTGAACCGGCTTGACAGCGAGGTGCCCTACGAAGAGGAAACATTCGGCGAGTTCAAGCAGCGGTTCGAGCAGATGTGCTTCAATCCCTCACCGGTGAATCAAGACTTCGAGATCCACGCCGAGGACGACGTGCTGATCGGCGTGGCGTACGTGGCGGACATTAGCGAGCACAACCAGCACGGGCTGGTCGGTGTGACGATCGGCGACCGTTCCTACTGGGGCCAGGGCTACGGGCGTGAGTCGCTTGAGCTCTTGCTCCATCATTGCTTCGAAACCCTCGATCTGCACCGCGTCAGCGCCGAGACGTTCGAATACAATGAGGCGTGGAAGAAGCTGGTGCAGGAGGCCGGTTTTCAGCGCGAGGGGGCAGCGCGCGAGTACCTGTACCGCGATGGCGAATACTGGGACAAAGAAAACTACGCGTTGCTAGAGCACGAGTATCGGGCCCGCACCGTCAAGATGACGACCTGATGCGTCCGTGAGGCAGCATGCGACGGAAGGACCCGAACCAAGCCGGCTGGAGCCTTGTGCTGCAGCCGGCTTTACGACATCAGGTGCACGTGGTCGGCGGAGGGAGGCCAGCGGGAAAGGCCGGCAATCTGTGGTGCCGACCGAGGCGCTACGCTTCGCGCTGTAGCCAGAAGGCGAGGATGTCATCCTCGAACTCGTTGGCCTCGCTGCGTGTCAGCGCGGCCTCGAGCATCGAGCGGACCGGTTCGTTGTCATCCAGGGCGGCCGCTGCAATCTCGATGACGCCATCTTCGCCGAGCGTCTCGCCCGAGGGCAGCCGCTGCTCCATGAGGCCATCCGTGTACAGCACCAGCGCGCTGTCGGGGGGAAGGTCAAAGGTGGTGTCGGTGAACTGCGTCCCGGACTCCAGGCCGAGGATGAGGTCGCTGTGGGCTACGATTTCAGCGCCGTTGGGGAGGGCGAGGACCGGGCGGCAGTGCCCGGCATTGGCATAGGTAATCGTATGCTCGTCGGGGTTCCAGTTGATCAGCAGCAGCGAGGCGAATGTCTCCTCCATCACCTCATCCTCGATGAGCATCTGATTGACGCGGCGTAGCAACTCCGCGGGCGAGTCGGACTCCCGGAGCATGGCGTGGAGCGTGCCGCGCACGTAGCTCAAAAAGCTGAAGGCATAAAACTTCGCGCGCACGCCCTTGCCCATCACGTCGCCCACCGTGATGAAATAATTGCCGTCGTCGGTCCTCGTCCAGTCGAACAGGTCGCCGCCGCCTTGGTCGTGTGCCTGGTTGTAGAACCGAATCCGATAGCCCGGCACCGACGGCATCTGTTTGGGCATCAGCCGGCGGGAGAAGTCCTCGCCGATCTCGGCGTCCAAGTTTTTCTGGAAGACCTTGGTCCGCTCCAGCAAGCGGTCGATGCGAGAGAGCAGTTGGTCGATGTCGAACGGCTTCGTGATGAAGTCGTCGACGCCGGTACGGGCGCCTTCCTTGCGCGTGGGCTCATCGGAGCGCGCGGTAAGAAAGATGAACGGAATGACCCGCTTGTTTTTGTCGGACTGGAGGGCCGACTGCAGCGCGAACCCGTCCATCTTCGGCATCATGATATCCGAGATGATGAGGTCCGGCGTGTAGGCTTCCATGCGATCGAGCGCCTCTTCTCCATTGGCTGCCGTTTCCACCTCGTAGTGTTTCCCGAGGCGGTACTCCAACAGCTTCCGGAGCATCTTCTCATCCTCGACCACTAGAATAGATTGCTTAGCCATGGAGTGTGATCTGTCGAGATGGAGAATTCAAACTGATAGCGGCCGTCGTCGGTGCGGCCGTAGGACACCGAGTCGGTACACGCGTCGATGAACCGCAAGCCCATGGCGCGTTCCGGAAACGGAAGCGCGTTGGTCGTCTGCGTTTCCAGCCGCTGCTCGAACGAAAAGCCTTCCGAGTTATCGACGACGACGCCGTGGACCGTATTGGCTTTCGGTTGCACGCGAATAACTACGTCCGGAGTGCGCTCCTGGAAGTCGGCATGCTGAACCAGGTTGGCCAGCCATTCGTGAAGCACAAGCCGTGCGTGATGGAGCGGGTCGACATCGCTTGTGGCCTCCTCCTGCGGCTGCTCCGAGGCGTCCGTCCATTCTTCGAAGAACGCGTGCGTGGTGTTGAGGGCAAGCTCTAGGTCACTGAATCGCTGGGTAATGGGGTCCATGGAGGGGGCATAGCGCCGATGCAGGGCAACGAAGGGGGCCTGCCTGCTCACGGAAGCACGCTTACGAAAGAGCTTTCCGTGCGGCATCGACCGATGGGAATTGGCGAAATACTTTATACGTGCGTGTCAATTGTACCACGACTTGGACCGGACGCGACACGTCGGCAAAGACGACCTGACCATCCTCGGGCGAGATTTGGCGGTACAGCGAAAAGATGGATCCCAACCCGGTAGAGTCTAGGATGCCGGTGTCCGAAAAGTCAAGAATGAAGTTGCGAACGCCGTTGTCGACGTGTGATTGGAAGGTGCTCTTAAAATCATCGGCGTTGCGAAAGTCGAGGGCTTCGCCAATGTCGACGACGACGGTGGTGTCCGTGTGCGTATCTACGTCAAAGCTCATGGGTAAGCGTCAGGGGAAAGCGAAAGCGGTTGCGAACAGAGTCAGTTTCGGGCAGGCAAGCGGAGAGCCGCCGGCGGGCGATGCGTCTCATTACGAACGCCGCACAGCCGCTGCTGCAACTCGGAGGGACTCCACGGGCCGCGTTCCACGAAGGTTCGGCGCGGAAAAAAATTCAGAACGCGGAAAGAACTGCCGTGTCGGGCACGAAAGGTACCGCCCCACGGACGTTTGTTGGAGGGGGGGTGACACCGTACATCGCAATACATCGGAATGCAGGGGCAGAAGCGGCAGGCGGGCAATGCGAGGACGAACGGTACCAAGGACTACGCGTGAACAATCAAAATCAATGCCTGGCTCCTTAGCGGTGATCAATTCGTGTCGATCCCCTTCAGCATCGAATTCGCCTCGACCCACTATAGCAACCGCGCCCCTCCCTCCGGCGCGCACAGGCGCCCTTTCCTACAGAACCGAGCCGCGCACGAATCGTTGGGAACGGTATGCAACGCTGGGCACTGATCATCGGACTTCTCGGGCTCACCTTAAATCTAGGGTGCGGGCGCCGCGCCTCTACGCCTGCGGCTGCGGAGGGGCCGGACGAAGCGGCCCCCCGGCAGGTTAGTTATGACGCGCGGTTTGCCTTGAACCAGGGCGAGCGCCGCCGCGCCGCCATCGCTGCCGGGCGAATGGAGCAGTACAGCCGGGGCGACAGCACCTTCTCGCTGCTGCTGGGTGCGCCAGACACCTTGCAAGCCCGCGCGCCTAGCCGGGTGACGGCCTGGCTCTTCGACGCCGAAGGCGACTCGTCGGCCACGCTCACGGCCGACAGCCTCATCTACTTCGACGCGCGTGGGCAGTTTGAGGCGTTCGGCGACGTGGAGGTCGTCACGCAGACCGACAAGCAGCTGCGCAGCGAATACCTGACGTGGGACGAGGCCGACCGCATGATTCGCACCGATCGGTTCGTTCAGATCACGACGCCCTCAGAGCGCGTAGAAGGCTACGGATTGGTCGCCGAGGAAAACCTCGATACGTACCAGATCGGCCGGTTCACCGCCCAAGTCACCATCGACGAGGGGGAGGCCCCACCGGACACCACCCAGTCTTGATTGCATGCACGGACTTGTTCGTCATACCATCGTCGGCGCGGCCGTCGCGCTCGTCACGAGCGCGGGGCTCCTCGGCGTGCCGCATGGATCCGCGCCGCCGACCCCGGCCTCGACCGTACAGCGTGGCGTGACAGCCGACACGACCGAATCCGACACGGCGGACACCGGAGCCTCGGCGGACACTACGGAGCGCCGCGCCAACGTGGCCGCCGACTCCCTCGTGGCTACCATGATCGACAGCTTGCGCGTGCAGCGGCTCTACGGCAACGTGCAGGTCGACCAAGACAGCACGCGCATTCGCTCCGAGCGTGCCGTACGGTTTCTGCAAGCGCGCGAGTACCTGTTTACGGGCAACGTCGTCATCTTTGAGCGCGGCGACACGCTCACCGCCGACTCGGTGCGGTACGACGAGACCCGCAAGGTGGGAACGGCACGCGGGAATGTGCGACTGACCGACGGCGATCTGTCCGTGCGGGCGCCCTCTGGGCGGTACTTCACCGAAGAGAAGCGCTCGGTCTTCCAAGAAGGCGTCACCCTCGTGGACAGCGCCAGCACACTCACGAGCAATGCAGGGGAATATTTTTCCGATGCCGAGCGCGCCGAGTTCTACGGCGACGTGCGCTTCGAGGATGCCAACACGTACCTGGAGGCCGACTCGGTCACGTACTTCCGTTCGACGGGCAACACCATGGCGCGAAGTCGGGTGTTCATCCGCCGCAAAGGCGGCGACGCCTCGTCGGCATCCGCCGACACGACGACGCGCACGTTTCTGTTTGGCGACTTTGCGCGGAACGCAAAGACTGACAACGAGAGCCGGGTGCGTGGCAACGCGCTCCTCATCCAGATCCGCGCCGACTCGGTGGGGGCGCCCGAAGACACGCTGCTCGTGCGGGCCCACCGTTTGCGCTCCTCGGAGGTCGACTCGCTGCGCCGGCTCATCGCCATTGACTCGGTCCGCATCTGGCAGCAGGACATCGCGGCCACGGCCGATTCGGTGGTGTACGACCGCATCGCACAGGGCGACACGCTCCAGCGCGAGGAGACGCGCCTCTACGAAAGCCCGATCTCGTGGTTCGAGGGCTCGCAGGTGTCGGGCGATACCATTCGGGTGAAGGCGCAGGGCCGTTCCGTAGACACCGTGCACGTGTATGGAAGCGCCTTCGCTGCGCAGCGCGACACGACGCTCGACAAGATCAACCAGCTGAAAGGCCGGTCCATGACGGCCTACTTCCAAAACGACTCGCTGCGGCGCATCAACACGGCACCGAATGCCCAGACTATCCGCTTCATGAAAAACGAGGCGGGCGAATTGGACGGCGCGTTCAAGGCGTCGGCCGATCAGATCGTAATGTGGTTCCAGTCGGGGGCGATCCGGCGTGTAGGGGTGTATCGCGGCGTGAAAAGCGACGTGTACGGCCGGGAGCTGGGGCCGATTCCGGAGCCGTTCCAGCTGGAGGGCTTCCGCTGGGTGCCGGAGCAGCAGCCCACGAAGGCCGGCCTGTTGCGCGATGGGCGGGTGCAGGACCGCCTGCGCGGGAACGTGCTCGTCGTGCGCCCCGTGTTTGAACCGGGAGGGGATCCACCACGCCGTGCCACGAATCAGTAGGTACCCATGCCCGAATCCCAGATTGCGACGTCCTTGCCGGACGACGACTCGCCGTCGCCCGCCTCGCTCACGCTGGCCGCCGAGCATCTGACGAAGCGCTACAAGAAGCGCGCGGTGGTGCAGGACGTGAGCCTGCACGTGCGGCAGGGCGAGGTCGTCGGCCTGCTCGGCCCCAACGGCGCCGGCAAGACGACGACGTTTCACATGATCGTGGGCATGATCCGGCCCAACGAAGGACGCATTATTCTGGGCGATGACGACATCACGCGGCTTCCGATGTACAAGCGGGCGCGGCGCGGGGTCGGCTACCTCGCCCAGGAAACGTCCGTCTTTCGCGAGCTCACGGTGGAGGGCAACCTGCACGCCGTCCTCGAATTCCAGCCGATGAACAAGGCCGAGCGGAAGGCACGGGTCGAGGCGCTCCTGCGCGAGTTTGGGCTGGAGCGCGTGCGCACTTCGAAGGCGTACACGCTCTCGGGCGGCGAGCGGCGGCGCACCGAGATCGCTCGCGCGCTGGCCACCGAGCCCAAGTTCTTCCTGCTCGACGAGCCGTTCGCCGGCGTCGACCCCATCGCCGTCGAGGACATCCAGTCCATCGTGGCGGGGCTGAAAGAACGGGACATCGGTGTCTTGATCACTGATCACAACGTGCATGAGACGCTCGCCATCACGGACCGGGCCTATCTCCTCTACGAAGGGCGCATCCTGAAGCAGGGCACCGCCGAGGACCTGGCCGCGGACCCCGAGGTGCGCCGGCGGTATCTCGGCGAGAAGTTCTCGCTGGAACGATATTGATAGGAGGCTCGCTGTACTTGCGTCAGGGGGCAGGTCCTCGCCTGCGGCTCGTGGCATGGGTCAGTGGCTTCTAAACTTCACGATCCATGACGTGCGCATCAGCGCACCTATGACGTTCCGCGAAGCGAACCCCTGACGCGGCCGACGAAATCATCCTGGCGCGTTCATTGCGTCCCCTACAGGCCGTCCGGAAAGCGCGCCCTCGGCGATCGCCGAATCATCCACTTCACCCTTGTATGGAGCGCAAGCAGCGGTATCTTGCCGTTGCATTTCCGGTCCATTGGAACGAATACACCAAACAGGCCACGGCCTAGAACATCATGTGCGGAATTGTCGGATACATCGGGACCCAGTCCGTTGAAGCGTTGCTCACCACCGGGCTGCATCGCCTGGAATACCGCGGGTATGACTCGGC
Organism: Bacteroidota bacterium; assembly: GCA_009908415.1. Lineage (GTDB taxonomy): Bacteria > Bacteroidota > Rhodothermia > Rhodothermales > Salinibacteraceae > JAAAPH01. The sequence goes on along the minus strand of JAAAPH010000513.1, from coordinate 8,128 downwards.
GGGCGTAGCCATTGTGAGCGAAAACGGGCTCCACATTCAGAAAAAGGAAGGAAAGGTCGACGCGCTGGAGTCGGCGCTCGGCAGTAGCGCCCTCGACGGCACGCTCGGCATCGGGCACACCCGGTGGGCGACGCATGGGCCGCCGAGCGACGCCAACGCGCATCCGCATGCGAACGCCACCTCCGATTTTGCGCTCGTCCACAACGGCATCATCGAGAACTACGGCGCCATCCGCGACCGGCTCAAGCAAAAGGGGTACACGTTTCAGAGCCAGACGGACACCGAAGCGCTCGTCCACCTGATCGACGACGTACGCAAGGAGACGGGCCTACCGCTCGAAGAGGCCGTCCGGCAGGCGCTCACGCAGGTGGTGGGCACGTACGGCATTGCCCTCGTGTCCGCCGATGATCCGGACCTGCTCATCGCCGCGCGAAAAGGGAGCCCGCTCATCCTGGGCATTGGCGACGGCGAATACTTCATCGGCTCCGATGCGGCACCGCTCATCGAGCACACGCGCCAGGTGGTGTATCTGAACGACGGCGAGATGGCCGTCCTGCGCCGCGCCGGCTACGAGGTGAAGACGATCGACAACGTGACGCTCGAAAAAGAGGTGCACGAGCTGGAGTGGAGCCTCGGCGAGATCGAGAAGGGGGGCTACGAGCACTTCATGCTGAAGGAGATTATGGAGCAGCCCACCGCGCTCGAAGACTGCATGCGCGGCCGCGTCGACCTCGACGACAACACCATCGTCCTCGGCGGGCTGCACGACGTGATGGACCAGCTCCGAAGCGCCGAGCGCATCATCATCTGCGCGTGCGGGACGTCGTGGCACTCCGGGCTCGTTGGCGAATACCTGATCGAGCACTTCGCGCGGATCCCCGTCGAGGTCGAGTACGCGAGCGAGTTCCGCTACCGCAAGCCCATCCTGAACGAGAACGACGTGGTGCTCGTCATCTCGCAGAGCGGCGAGACGGCCGACACGCTGGCGGCCGTGCGCGAGGCCAAGCAGGCCGGCGTGCTGTGCCTCGGCATCTGCAACGTCGTCGGCTCCACGATCGCGCGCGAGACGGACGCCGGCGTGTATCTGCACGCGGGGCCGGAGATCGGCGTGGCCTCCACGAAGGCGTTTACCGCGCAGGTGCTCGTGCTGGCGATGATCGCGCTCAAGCTGGCCGAAGGCCGCACGCTGAGCCGGGCTGAGCTGGCGCATAGCCTGCAGGCGCTCGCCGCCGTGCCCGATAAGGTGCGGCAGGTGCTCAACATGAACGACGAGTTGCGTGAGATGGCCAACGTGTACCGCTACGCGTCCAACTTCCTGTACCTCGGCCGCGGGTACAACTTCCCCGTTGCGCTAGAGGGCGCCCTCAAGCTGAAAGAGATCTCGTACATCCACGCCGAGGGCTACCCGGCTGCCGAAATGAAGCATGGCCCCATCGCGCTCATCGACCGGTTCATGCCGGTCGTGTTCATGGCGATGAAGGACTCGACGTACGACAAGGTCGTCTCCAACATTGAAGAGGTCGCCGCGCGGGAGGGGTGCGTGATCGCCATCACGGACGAAGGCAACGGCGAGCTCGACGAACTGTGCGAGTACGTGCTTCGCATTCCGGAGACGGAGGAGTTTCTGGCGCCGCTGCTCACGGTGGTGCCGTTGCAGCTGCTTTCGTATCACATCGCAGTCATGCGCGGATGCGACGTGGATCAGCCGCGCAACTTAGCGAAGAGCGTGACGGTGGAGTAGGACACCAGGCCATCGTGTTCCGAGGGGGCACCGGACCAAAAAGTCGACAACGGTGAGATAGCGGCCGCAGCCGCCCAAAGGGCACGGTACGCAATGGGGGCGGAGCGTCGAGCGTAGAAGCGTCCGGGCCCGGTTGTGGATTCGACCGGTAGTAGTGGGGCGCCGCCACGGTCGACGGGCGACCGCTCCGCGAACTCGCACCGGCGGCCTCGCTGATCGCGACCGCGAGCAGGCCTATCGCCCGGGGTGGCCCGTGCTCTCGCGGCGCCTGCAAAACGAGCGGCGCGGCGAAGCCATATCTCCGCAGGAAGCGATAGAGTGCACAATCCACACCATAGTGTGCGTCCTATGGTGAAAGAGGACTATCCATCGTGCAATATAGTGCAACGAATAGCAAAATTCGTGGAAGACGGCCTCGCAAGTAACGTCTACATTAAATCGTGCGTTACCCGGTCGCTCCTCCGAGACCGGGGAAGATGCAGTAGAGCCCTCTATCAGGTTGCACACTTGAACGGGTAGTACCACGCGAACGAGAGCGCTCCAACGCCGACAGCCGCGTGGAAGGCGATATGTCCGCTTCCCCTTAGTTCGTGTTGGAAGCGTCGGCGGGCGGCGAAGTGCGACAGACGTTCGGCGGGGGCGTCTGAAGGCGCCTGACGCAGCAGACCGGGCAGCGCCGGATATGCAGCAAATGCTGTTGGCTATGGTGAACATCGCGCCGCAATTCCTTTGCTGTCTGATCTGCATTCGACATGCACCGACTGCTCATTGTCTTCCGGATGGTACGCCTCGGTTCTAGACGATACGACCACGATTAATCTTGCTCTCGCCATGACCCAGCTCCTGATGCGTTCCGCGTTTCGCGATCATCATGCCGACGGCATCCGCATGCATTCCGGCACATTACGAGCGGTCTTGGCCGTGTGCTTCTGCCTGCTCCTCACGGCATGGCCTGTGCATGCCCAGGAAGCGCTTCCGTTGTCGCATGCGGCGACGTCAAGAGCTATGCCCTCCCCGGCGGGCGCTGAGCAGCCGGTTGGGTCCGCACCCGCGGCTCACGCTAAGGCGCTTGAGCACGCAGTCAGCGGCCGGGTCACGTCCGCCACCAGTGGCCTGGCTCTGCCCGGGGTTAATGTGCTGGTAAAGGGCACCCAGGTCGGTGCGAGTACCGACAGTGACGGGGCCTACCAGCTCGTCGCGCCCAGTCCGAATGATACCCTCGTGTTCTCGTTCGTGGGGTTCGTGGAGCAAGAGGTTCCGATTGGCGGACGAAGCGTCATCAATGTGAGCATGCAGGAAGATGACCTTGCCCTCGACGAAGTGGTCGTGATCGGGTATGGAGCCGTGCAGCGGCGCGACCTCACTGGGGCCGTGAGTTCCGTCACCTCGGAGGCCATTGAGCGCCTGCCGGCGCCGTCCACCGACCAGCTGCTGCAGGGCCAGGTGGCCGGCGTGCACGTGACGACGAACTCGTCCCGGCCTGGGGGAGGGACCTCCGTGCGAATTCGGGGCACGGGGTCAATCACGAGCGGCTCAGAGCCCCTCTATGTCATCGATGGCGTGCCGGTTTACAACGACAATAAGAGCGTCCCGGGTACCGGAGGGAGTAGCGTAGCGCCCAATCCGTTGGCTGGAATTAACCCGCAAGACATCGAGTCCATCGAGGTCCTCAAGGATGCCTCGGCCACGGCCATCTACGGGTCGAGGGGAGCCAACGGGGTCGTCCTGATTACGACCAAGCAGGGGCGTGCCGGAGATCGGACCATCAGTTTCTCCTCGTCGCTGGGCGCTCAAACCCCTGCGAAGACCTTCGACGTGCTCACCGCGGAACAGTACGTACAGTTTGCGAACGAGGCTGCTGCATTCTACGGGCTCGGCCAGGTCTTTCCGGACTCGCCGTCCTCGTATGAAACCACCGACTGGCAAGACCAGATCTACCGGCAGGGATTACGGCAGAACTACCAACTCGGCGTCCGTGGGGGCAATCAGGACACCCGGTATGCGCTGTCGGGCAACTACCTGAACAACGAAGGGATTATGGTCAATTCCGGTTTTGAGCGCTACTCCGCGCGGATCAACCTAGACCAGTCGGTCACCAGTGCCTTTCGCGTGCGCGCCAACGTGACCGCGAGCCGGGCGCTCTATGCGGTGACCAACGAAGGAGGGACCACCTACTCCACGGGGGCCTCGTTGGCGGCTGCGTCGTTCCTCCCGCTGGTGCCCGTGTTCAACGAAGATGGCGAGTACGCCGATCAGACGCAGCAAGTCCCCTTCGGCTCGCGCCCCATGGAAAACCCTGTGGCCTGGGTGCGCGAGATCGATGATGACACGGCCATCAACCGGCTGTTGGGCAACGTAGAAGGGATGTACGACCTCCTCGACAACCTTCAGCTTCGCGTCAGCCTGGGGGCCGACATCGAGGAACTGAAGCGCGAGGGGTACTCCACGCGGCGGCTCGTGCAGATCAGTCAGAACGGAAGCGCTTCGATCAACATGCGCAACCGGATGAGCCTGCTCAACGAGAATGTGCTAAACTACAACACGCGTTTTGCCGATGCGCACGAATTGGACGTGACGGCCGGCTTTACCTGGCAGAACGAGACGGCTGAGTACGCAAGTCTTCAGAACGGCGACTTCGTGGCGGATATCACACGGACGGACGATATTGGGGCCGGGTCGCAGCCGGGAGGCCCCAACGTGGGGTCCAGCCGGTCCGAGTGGACGTTGCTCTCCTGGCTCGGCCGCGCCAACTACAGCTTTCGCGGGCGGTACCTCTTCACTGTGACCGGTCGGGCGGATGGGTCCTCGAAGTTCGGGGCCGGCAACAAGTGGGGCGTCTTTCCCTCGGGCGCGCTGGCCTGGCGCGTGAGCGAAGAGGCGTTCATGCAGGATGTCGGTCTGGTTAGCGACCTCAAGTTGCGGGCGAGCTACGGGTTCAGCGGGAATCAGGAGATCGGCACCTATCAGTCGCTGGCCCGGCTAAACACGCAAGGCTATGCGTTTGGCGGGACCGAGGTGATCGGGTACGTACCGGCAAGTGTGACGAACCAAGAGCTCAAGTGGGAAACGTCGCGGCAGTTCGATGTCGGGCTGGATCTGGGGCTATTCGATCAGCAAGTTCGACTGACCGCCGATTACTACCGGAAGAATACGGAAGATTTGATTCTTCCGGTGACCCTGCCGTTCGGTACGGGTTTCGGCTCGGCGATCAAAAACACAGGGTCTATCCTGAACGAAGGCATCGAGCTGGCGCTCCAGACGTTTGTCCAGGCCGGCGCCTTCTCGTGGACCTCCAACGCCAACTTCGCCACCAACCGGAACGAGGTCGTCGACCTCGGCGAGAGCGATCGGTTCTTTGGGCCCTCGATGCTCCCCGGCGAATCGGAGGGGGCACTCATCGAAGAGGGCCGTCCGATTGGTGTCTTCTGGGGCTACGAGACGGACGGCATCATCAACGATGAGGCGGAGCGGGACGCCCTCGGATACGGCGTGCTCGGTGGGCTCAAGATCATCGACCAGAACGACGACGGGGCCATCAGCCCGGCCGACTATACGGTGATCGGCAACCCGCATCCCGCCTTTACCTATGGGTGGACGAACACGTTCACGTACCGGGCCCTCTCACTCACGGCTGTGGTGCAGGGCGTCTACGGGAACGATGTGTGGAATATGAACCTCAACAGCCTGGAGCACACCGATCTCGAACTCAACAGCACCGTCCGGCGCTACGAAGAGCGCTGGACCCCGGATAATGCGCAAAATGCGACCTTCCCCCGCGCTGGCTTTGATCAAAACGAGTACAGCCGGACGGATTTTCTGGTCGAAGACGGCTCGTACCTGCGCCTCCGGACGGTAACGTTGGGCTATGAGCTTCCGGCCCAACGCTTGGGGCTGCAACGGCTGCGCCTCTACGTGCAGGGGCAAAACCTCCTCACCATTACCGACTACACCGGACTCGATCCGGACGTGAATACGTTCGGGCAGGGATCGATTAACACAGGGTTTGACAATGCCGCCTATCCGCTCGCCCAAGAGTTTACCGTCGGCGTCGACATCGACTTCTAGATCGTTGCGGTGCGCGCGGGGCCGGCATGCGTTTGATGAACGGCCGTCCTGATCTCCTTCCAGAGGCTCTGTTACCTGAAATTAAGTTCAGTCGACTGATGATGAATACTTCCATCTCACGCTTGATCGTGCCCTTCGTACTGGTGGCTGTCCTCCTTACGGGGTGTGACAATGTGCTACAGGAGGAGCCGACCTCGTTCATTGGCCCCGACAATTTCTACCGGAATGCTGAAGATGCCCTGGCGGCGCTCTCGGGAGCGTATAGCGAGATCTCGTCGGGGTCCTTCGGCGGATACATTGGCAGCTACCAATTCATGCGCCACTTCGAGAAGCCGAGCCCGGAGGTGGGCGTCGGGACCAACACCCCCGAATTCATCCTCGACGAATTTACGTGGACCCCCGACGCCACCGAGCGCGGGGCCTTGCCCGAGTTTTACGCGAGCGCCTACCAGGGCATCAAAGCGGCCAATGCCGTCATCGACAACGTGCCGGGCATCGAGAACATGGATACGCAGCTCCAGGCGCGCATCATCGCCGAGGCGCGGTTCCTCCGAGCGCTCCACTACTACCACCTCGTCGGCGTTTTTGGTGGCGTCCCGCTCTATGCCGAGGAGATTCGCAGCTTGGATAACATTGCGAAGCCGCGCGCGCCCGAGGACAGCGTCTATATCTTCATCATTGATGACCTGGAGCAGGCCATTCCGGACCTCCCGGTCGCTTCGGTCTATGGCGCCAGTCAGAAGGAGCGGGCGTCCAAAGGGGCCGCGCAGACCCTCCTGGCCAAGACCTACCTGCAACGGGGGAGTCTAAACCCGGACAACGGCCCGCTGCCTCCGGAGCGCGAGATCGCGCAACCGGGCGACTACCAGGCCGCGGCCACGCTGCTCCAGGAGGTTATCGATTCCGGCGAGTATAGCCTGCCCGACGACCTGGTGACCCAATACACGGCACTCTTCATTGAGGAAGAACCTGGGGCGGTCAATCCAGAGATCATCTTTGCGCTCCAGTCCGACCCGGCCGTCGGGTACACGTCCTCGGCGCCCTGCCTCACCATCTCAGAAGTAGCCGGGTCGGAACTGGCCGGGGCGTCGTGGAACCAGCATACCTCCGAACTGCCCTTTTTTACCTCCTTCGAGGACGAGGATCTGCGGAAGGACGTGACCTTCCTGCTTGAGTTTCCCAACGAAGCGGGCGAGGTCGTGACCTATGACATCGACAACGTCGAGGGCGATGGCGTCCCTGAGGACTCGCCGCCCTTCCGGAAATACAGCAAGGCAGCACCCGGGGAGCAATGCGCCGATGACAACGATTGGATCATCCTCCGTTACGCCGACGTGCTCCTGATGCTGGCCGAGGCCCTGAACGAGGTGAATCAAGGCCCCACTCCCGCCGCCTATGATGCAATCAATCAGGTGCGTGAACGAGCCGGCCTGGATCCCCTCTCGGGTTTAGACTACGCGTCCTTCCGCGAAGCCGTCTACACCGAGAACCGCAAAGAACTGGTGGCCGAGGGCCAGGGCTGGTGGACGATGAATCGGTTCTGGGACATTGCCGAGCGCCGGATCCGGGCGCATGCCGAATTCGATGCCCAGTTCCCGCCGGAACGGCAATTCGGCCCGCGGCTGGACCGGCTGGCGATTGAGGCGCCGAAGCACCGGGTGTTTCCGATTCCGTCGAGTTCGATCAGCCGGAACCCTCAGTTGACTCAAAATCCGGGCTACTGAGTGGCCCTCGTATCCCGTCGAATCGCTGTCTAACGGAGGATCCGCCATGATCGCTTCGAGTCCCCGGCGGGCCGATGTCCGGTCGGGTACCTCCCGAACCATGGGCGTAATGCTCGCCTTTGCCCTCGTTGCCGTCCTGTGGGGGGCGGGTTGCTCAGGGCTGGATACATCGCCGCCCGAGCTGAGCATTTGGTACGGACCGCATCAGCAGGTCGGGCACCTCGGGCCCGCTCAGGACGACTTCAATCTGTTGGGGAGCGTGCGGGACCCCGATGGCGTCGCCGCGCTCACGTACCGCCTCAACGGGGCCCCGCCCGAAACGCTTCGTGTTGGACGGGGAGCGTTTGGGGACGGGCGGCGCTTGGGAGCCCCGGGGGATTTCAATGCGGATATTGCGGTGGACCGCTTGCGCATGGGTCCAAACACGGTAGAGCTTACGGCTACCGACTCGGCGGGGGCGCAGTCGACCGCCCGCGTTCGCGTGGACCGGGAGGAAGGGAACCGCTACTCGCTTCCGGCCGCCATCGACTGGACACAGGTTGACGACCTGCAGGACGTCGGGCAAGTTGTCGATGGCAAGTGGGGGCTCTCGGAAACG
>JAAAPH010000018.1 GCA_009908415.1 Bacteroidota bacterium | reverse complement strand
GGTCAGCGGCACAGCGGAAAGTCATTCGTGGGGGGAACGCCGAAAGGCCGCACCCCCGCAGAGAGGAGGATGCAGCGTGTGGTGATCCCAACGACCCGCCCCCACGGAAGGATTCTGCAGGTTTGGCGAAGAAGGGCAGCGCTCCGCCGGTGTTGCTGATGTTTCACGTGAAACGTTGCAGGCGCTCTCGCTAGTAAATATGAGCACATCGCGGTCTGCACTTTGAAACGGTTTGAGCAACCACCGCCGAAGTACGTCATTCCCAGCTTGACTGGGAATCCAGTTCAACGGCGGTCATTCTGGATTCCCGATCAGGGTCGGGAATGACTTTAACTCTGGCGCTCTACTCTCTGGTGCTTACCCTCATGTCTACGAGGTTCACTTCGTGAGTCGCTGCGCTTGTTTCACGTGAAACAAAGGGATTGCCTTTACGTGTGGGGACGCACGGCCGTGCGTCCGTACGACCGCTGTGAAAAGCTTGCATCACTCCTCAATCGCGGGGCGCACGAAGCCGTCATGGGCGGCGAGACGGCGACGGGCGGCGGCGGCATCCACGTCGGCGAGGAGCATGACGATGGCGGTTTTGACGTGGCCGTCGCATCGGTCGAGGGTGCGGGTGGCCGTTTCGTAATCGACGCCCGTCACCATCATCACGGTGCGGTTGGCGCGCTCGACGAGCTTCTGGCTCGTCCGCTGCAGGTCCACCATCATGTTTTTGTAGACTTTCCCCATGCGGATCATCGCCGCCGTGGTGATCATGTTGAGGACGAGCTTCTGCGCCGTGCCGCTCTTCATGCGCGTCGAGCCCATGACGACCTCCGGGCCGACGACGGGGCAGATGGTGACGTCCACCTCGGTCGCGACCTGCTCGCGCGGGACGGTTGCGACAAACAGCGTGGCACAGCCGAGCGCGCGAGCGTAGTTGACGGCGCCGATCACGTACGGCGTCCGCCCGCTAGAGGCGATGCCACACACGACGTCCTGCTCGGTGACGCCGATCTCGCGGAGCGCCTGCGCGCCGTCTTCTTCGATGTCCTCCGCGCCCTCCTTCGAGCGGAAGACGGCCTCGCGCCCCCCGGCGATCACGCCCTGCACCAGCTCGGGATCGGCGCCGAAGGTAGGGGGGATCTCCGAGGCGTCCACCACGCCGAGGCGTCCGCTCGTCCCGGCGCCCACGTAGAAAAGGCGCGCGTCGTTTTTGAACGCCGTCACCACGTGCTGCACGGCGTCCGCCACGTGCGGGAGCTCTTCGCGCACGGCGATGGGCACGCGGTGGTCCTCTGTGTTGATGATCTCCAGAATCTCCGGGATGGAGGCCGTGTCGATGTGTTCGGAGCGCGGGTTGCGCTGCTCGGTGGCGAGCGCCTGGAGCTGTTCGAAGAGGGCCGAGGGGGCGGACTGATCCATGAATGTAGAGCTAGTGACGACGGTAGCGAGAGTAGCCAAAACCAAGGGCGACAAGTAACAGAATGGCGCCACCAGCTGCAACGGGAAGCAGTGGAACGAGCGAGGCCGGTTGCAACGAAAGGGAGTGCGGCGTGCCGTACAGCACCGCGCCCGCCCAGAAGAAGGGGCTCGCCCGGTTGGGAAAGCGCTCGATCAGGTCGAGCTGGGCTTGCTGCAGCGCCACGTCCTTCGGGTGCCCGTCAATGAGGTGATCGTAGAAGGAGCGGGTGAGCGCCACGGTCGCTTGATCCTCGGCATCCCACAGCGTGGATAGCGTGCTCTTTGCCCCGGTCGAGCGGAAAGCGTACTGGAGGCCTTTCGGCCCCTCGCCCGCGCGCATCAGGCCTCGGGCTGTGCGGCATCCACTTAGCACCACCAGCGGCACAGGGGTGAACTGTGCACCCAACTCGTGAACGAACAGCAGCCCGTCGTGCTGGGCGCCGGTCGAGCGGGCCGGCGAGAGCACGAACAGATTCGCCAGCGGGTCGGAGGGATGGATGAGCGCGTGGGAGGCCAGGTGCAGAATCTTGGTCTGCGACTGCAGGGTGCGCAGGCGATCTTCCGTGGCACGTTCATCGAGCAGGACCTGGCGTCGCGCAAACCGCTCGCGGACGGCGTCCAGTTCGCGCTCCACGCCCGGGAGTGCAGGCAGCGATCCCGTGGAGTCGAGCCGCGCTCGGAGGGCTGGAGGAAGGGAGGGCACGGCCTCGAACCGGGTGCGGCCCAGCGCGGCAATGTCGAGCGCGAAGCGATCCGTCGCCCGCGTCGTGTCGCCGATCAGTGTCGCGGACAGCTCCATCGACAGCGGGCGTTCGCGGATAAGGTACGGCACGCGGCTGTACGCCCGGCCTTGCACCGGTTCGGTCACGAGCATGCTGAACGGCAGCCGAAAGAGCGGCCCATCGGGGATGATGGTGACGGGCCAGCCAGCCGGCAGGCCATCGGCCACGGGAGCGAACAGGGCCTCGTGCAGTCGGTGGAGCGCGGCCAGGTCGAAGTTCACCGCGTTGATGCTGACGCGCTCGGCACCATCCCCGAGCAGCGGTGAGACCGCGGCCAGGCGGGCGCCGAGCGTGTCGGCATTCAGCGGCAGCGGGACGGTGCGGAACGTATTCGGTGTGACAATGAAGGCGTGGGACATTGGCGCTCGATAAGCGCGATCGGCGCCGTCGATGTAGTAGGCGACGAGCACGCGCTGCTGGGTCTTCAGCTGGGCCTGGAGGGTTGCCACCGAGGAGAGGGCGGCGGTCTCCTCGAGGTCGAGCAGGGCGCGGCGCGACGCCATCAGCCGCACCTCGTCCTGCTCCAAGGTGCTGCGCCGAT
>JAAAPH010000467.1 GCA_009908415.1 Bacteroidota bacterium | reverse complement strand
CCGTCCCACTCCACCCAGTCGTCCCACTTGTCGCGCGGTGGGTACTGGCTCATGCGCCCGTCCGGGTGCTCGACGGTCTGCAGGTCGACTTTCTCCGGCACGCGATCCGTGGTGCTGAAGGTCGGCAGCCCGAAGTCGTCGCCGGCGCCATCGCCCGCGGGCGGATTCGGCTGGCGCTCGGATTCGGCCCGCCAGTTTTCGCCCGTCAGCAGGGCGGACAATACGCGCGATATGCGGCTTTTTTCGTTTGCCATGGGGTTACTCCTCCGTCTCCTCGTCGTCGAATGAAACCTTGTCGTAGATATCGGCCAGCGGCAGCGTCACGTCGATGGATGCCAAGTGCAAGGCCGCCTCCAGCCCGCTCGCCTCGCCGAGCAGCCACTGCCCGTCCGGCTGCCGGGTGAACCGCTCGGCGTGCGCTTCGTCCTGCGCCACGAGCACGACGCCCTGCAGCGTATCGATCTTGCGGTAGTGCTCGAACTTCTTGCCGCGGTCGTACGCTTCTGTCGACTCCGAGAGCACCTCGACCAGCAGCATCGGGTTGAGCAGCGTATCCACGTGCTCGTCCTCAAAGGCGGGCTCGCCGCACACCACGATGACATCGGGGTATGTGTAGAGCCCGGTCGGACCCACCTTCATGCGCATATCGCTCGGGTACACCTCGCAGCCGCGGTCGCGAAGCCGAAGGCTGAGCTCTCGGACGAAGTTCGTCACGATGAGGTTGTGGGCGCGGCTGGCCCCGCTCATCGCGAACACCTCGCCGTCGTGGTACTCGCTCTTGATCTCGGCCCGCCGCTCGCGGGCGAGGTATTCTTCGGGGCTGAGGCCGACCTGCGGTTGGGGTTGTGCCGTCATAAGAGCACCGTGAAGATCGTGAGAAGGGCGGGCCACGTACTTCGACCCGCAGCGCCCGTCAACTGTTCGGGATCTCCTGCGGCGCCATCACGAAGGCGTACTCGTAGAAGTAGAGGCCGACGATGCTGAGCAATCCGGCGAGCGCCGTGACGAGCGGCATGCCCGCCAGCAGCAGCGCCAGCGGCACGAGGTGCCCGGCCATGATGCTCCACTGCCAGAAGTGCCGCTTGTAATGCCCGTGGCTGATCGCGTGTGCGGCCTTGGCGGCGGCCTCGGAAGCGTGCGGCATCCCGAACTCGCCGAGCAACGTGACGAGCAGATCGAGCACCAGGCTCACGGCGAAGGTGATGAACGCGACTTGCGCCAGCGCCGCCGGCACAGCCATGAACGCGTCGGCGATGAGCATGGTGGCGGCGCCGACCATGAGCGCCTGCACGATGAGGTGCAGCGGCAGCAGCGTGCTCTGCCAGAGGTCGCGCCCCTCGGCCTGCCCGAAGAGGAACGCCGTGTACACCGCCGCGCCAATGGCCAGCGGCACCCCCGCCCACAGCAGAATGGGCCGCAGCAACTCGGCCGGACCCGATGAGAACAGCGCGAAATACGCGCCGGCCTCCAGCACCCACCACACGCCGGCCACCGCACTGAAGCCCATCAGCAGGAAGGCGCCGCGGACGAGCCAGCTGTTCCACTGCGGCTGCGTCACGATGCTGAAGAACCGCTCGGGCCGCTCCAGGTCGTACACCAGCAGGCCCGTGGTGATCGCGGTGAAGGCCAGCGACAGGAAGCCGCCTGTCACGAAGCTGAGCGCGTCGAAGGCGAACAGGCCGAGTCCATAGCCGAGCGCGAGCAGCAGGAAGAGGCCGGCCCCGATGCCCTTGGTGACGAGGTACGCCGGCACGGGCCAATGCCACGGAATCTTGTGCTGCGCGTTGTAGACGTTGCGCACCATCTCGTTGGCCATGTTGCTGTCGCCCACCATGATGGGTCCCTGATCGGGCACCCCCTGCGGCTGGGATGCGCGTAGCGTGGCGCCCGACTTGGCCCGGCGCGGTGCCTCGGACGGCGCGTCGACCACCGGCAGCTCGTACTCGGGGTCGAGGTCGGCCGCGCCGTCGCCTTCGTGGAGCGGCACGACGTCGGCCCAGGCGAAGGTTTCGGGGGTGCGGTCGGTGGCGGTCGGCGTAAGCGCCGTCTCCTCGCCGTCCGTGTAAAACAGCTTCGGGGCGGTGCCCTGCTCGGGCTTGCGCACCGTCGTCTGGTACTCGGCGAGCATCTGGCTGATCTCGGAATCCGGATCGTCCATGTCGCCCGCGATGATGGCGTGCTCGGGGCAGACAACCACACAGGCCGGCTCCAGGTCCATCTCGACGCGGTGGGCGCAGTAGTGGCACTTGGACGCCGTCCCGCTCTCGGGGTCGACGTAGATGGCATCGTATGGGCACGCCTGCAGGCACGCCTTGCAGCCGATGCACTGCTCCGGGTCGAACTCGACGATGCCGTCATCGCGCTGGTACATCGCCTCCGTCGGGCAGATGCGCACGCACGGCGGGTTCGCGCAGTGGTTGCAGCGCGTCACCTGAAAGTGGCGCGTCACGTTCGGGTACTGGCCCGTCTCCACGTTCTTGACCCACGTGCGGTTGACGCCCACGGGCACTTCGTTCTCGCTCTTGCAGGCCGTGGTGCACGCGTGGCACCCGATGCAGCGGTCGTTGCGAATCAGAAACCCGTAGTTCATAACTCCCCCCTAGATTGTGCCCGATATCGCGCCACCCGTCGCCGTTCAAGGAGACCGGTATGTTACATTGTAAGATGCGACATCCGTCCTATAATAGCAAGTCATGACAACTACTGATGGAGGTATCGACTCTGGGGTCGGAGGCGGCCCGCGCCCGGCGGCCCACGCGCCTCCCTGCCAGACG
>JAAAPH010000272.1 GCA_009908415.1 Bacteroidota bacterium | reverse complement strand
CGCCTGGGCCGACGGTCGCAACGACGCCGACGCCACGGTCGACTGGCAATTTACGACCGAAGACGCACGCATCAAACTGAAACGGCTATACCCTAAAATTGATAGTTGACACTACACTAGGTTCTGCTTGAAAAGTCAGCGGGTGAAGCGAGCGCGAGGCGGGAAGCGTCCGAGCAAGGCGTTCGAAGCAGACGTAGCGCCTGCTACGTCGATGCAGAACAACGGGGCTCGGGCGTTTATCCGGCCGTGCGCAGGTCGCGAAGGGTTTTCCAAACAGAGCCTAATAAATGAAAGGGAGGCAAGGAGATGGCGAGGCCTGTCCGCGTTAATGCGCGGGTTAGCCGGAACCACGGTTGTAAGATCGAGCCGAAACCGCTTGCCACCTTATTTTGCACTCTATCCCTCCTCTGACCGCGCAATTCTTTACATCCCGAAAATATCCCTTGACAATGTATTTTAACGGTGTTAGTTTTGTTCTAACACTGTTCAAATAAGCGTACAACCGGAAGGGTTCTGTTATGACGCGTTCTCGGCGGGAGAAAATTCGTGACATCACACGCAGAGAAATCAAAAGCACCGCCCGGCACTTGATGGCGGAAAAAGGGACCGCTGGTCTTTCAGTACGAGCCATCGCCCGAGAGATGGACATGACAGCCTCGGCCCTCTACCACTACTATGCCAGCTTGAACGATCTCATCACCGCCCTGATTGAGGATGCGTTCACGCAATTGGCAGACACCGTTGAAGCCGCTAGCAGGAATCCGGCGTTGACCACGTCCGCAGAACGACTTGCCGCTGTTGCTAATGCGTACCGGGAGTGGGCGCTCAACCACCCCATTGATTTCCAGCTGCTCTATGGCAATCCCGTACCCGGTTATTCGCAGCCAACCGGTGTCACCTATCCGCCGGCCCGTCGCAGTTTTCTCGTTACGGCCCGAATCTTTACCGAGGCGATTGAACGCGGGGAGATCGATCTGCCACCTAACTATCGCGATTTGCCCCCCGCTTTAGAACAGTCGCTGCTCGATTTGACTCAGGTCGATGGTCATGACCTGCCGGTGCCCGCATTGTATTTGGCCGCGACGGCGTGGGCGAAGATCCATGGTCATGTCATGTTGGAGTTGTTCGATCTTATACAGCCGGTCATTGCGGACGTAGACGCCTTTTTTCAACACGAGGTACGGAATTTTGCCGAGCACGTCGGTCTTTAATTACCAGACAAGGAGGAGCCAATATGACGATCCATGCAATAGAAACGGGCAAAGTCAAAGTTACAAAACACTGGCGCATAGGGCGCGGCACCGGTGTCAAGCGTTTGACCAGCACGCTGTTTGGCAGCGAATTTACCGAATGGCTACCCATTTATGTGTGGGTGATAGAACACCCGGAAGGTCTCACTGTCATCGACACCGGCATCCCGGCGGATGCCAACAAGCGGATCTGGTTCCCACCGTTCATGCCCCTTGTGCAACGGGCTGCCAAATTCAAAATGACCCCAGAACAGGAAGTGGGTTCACAGCTAAGGCAACTCGGTTTGTCGCCAAACGACGTGCGCTGGGTCGTGCTGACCCATCTGCACCAAGATCATGATGGCGGGCTGCATCATTTCCCCAATGCCGAGTTTGTGGTCTCATCGAAAGAGTGGGACATGGCCGTCGGGGTCAAGGGACGGATGAATGGGTACCTCAATCAGCGCTGGCCGGATTGGTTTAAGCCGCGATTGGTTGATTTTAATAGCCAGAAACCATTTGGGCCATTTGCGAGCCATCATGCGCTCACTCAAGCAGAGGATATCCATCTTGTACCGACCCCTGGCCACAGTCCGGGCCATCTGTCGGTGATTCTAGTTGAAGATGGTTTGTCTATCCTGTTCGCAGGAGATGCCTCGTACACCGAGCAGTTACTCATGGCCCAACAAGCGGATGGGATCGGACCCGATCCGCACGTTCAACAAGAGACCCATCGAGCGATTCTGGACTACGCTGAGCAGCATCCCACGGTGTATCTGCCCAGTCACGATCCGGGTGCGAAGGAGCGGCTAGAAAATCGCATTCCCATCAACACGAACCTTGAATCGGAGGCACAAACAGCATGAAGTTTCAAAACGTGATTGAGATTCAGGGGGCAACCAACGACGTGTTCGAGTTTGTGGCCGACATGAGAAATATGCCAAAATGGAATTATTTTGTGATGGGGGTGACTCAGGAAAACGGGGACGGCCCGAAGCTTGGCGCCCGCTATCACCAAACGCGAAAAACGGACCGTCAGCGCTATGAAATAATCCGTTACGAACCGGGGCAAAGCCTGACTATCAAGACGATCCCCGGCAGCTCACCTATGTTCGAACGTCATCTACGTTTTGAGGCTACCGCTAACAGTACACGACTGATTGACGAGATGACGCTCCGCACAGGATACCCTGGGATACTTGAACGTTTGGTTGTCGGACGCACTCGCCGGGCTGTGGCGGAGAATTTAGGAAAGCTCAAGGAATTACTTGAGTATGGGCAGACTCAACTTCAAGACGGGCGGGACACATACCTAGCCTCCATTGATGGGGCCGAGGCCAAAAAGTAAACTTCCAACCCTTATCTTGCCCGGAACTGCAGTCGCTGAGAACTTTCCGGCTAACGGACGAACTCTGCCGCGAAGGGCAGCGAGGAGATACGAGTCGAGGACTGGAGACGCGACCGCCGGAAGTTAGCCCCAGCCCGTCGTCGGCAGCAGCGGTGGGTTATGTCGCAGACGCTTCCGCTGGCGATACGGTAAGTCCCTTCCAGATCATTCCCCCGACGAGACCTCCTATGCCATAGGAGGCCAACTGCTGGATCAGCGTTCCCCCCGAGAGCAGCAAGTAGCTTGAAGTGCCAGCAAGCACTCCAGCAGCGCCTCCAAATAAAACTCCCTTGATCCAGCGCGACTCTACCGCCCAACTGAGAACCTCCGCAATTCCAAGAATCAGCCCCCCTAGCAAAGAGCAAACCAGTCCGAGCAACGGCCCAATGCCTCCCGCAATGGTGACATATACCGCCGTCCCCACGACCCCACCCAAAGAATGTCCGGCGAATGCTCGAAAGTTCGTCCTATCGTCTTCGATCATGGATTGAATGGAAGCAAATTCTTAAGGCGATGCGACATAACGGGGAAGCTCGGCCGCGACGGGCAACAACAACCTACGAAGGAAGCAGAAAAGGCATCAGCGCCGAAATCAGGGCACCGGCCCGTCGTCAGCAGCAGCGTTGGGTTATAGCGCGTTTTTGGCTTATTCGAGCGGCTCGATCTTTCCCGTCGGCTCCAAGTTCTTCGCGCGCTTCCATGCCTCTCTCAGCTCCGCACGGTGCTTCCCGGCCCACTCGTAGACCAAGCCCAAGGCGCGACTCGGGAGCTCACCTGCCATTACATCCAACGTGTCAATCGTGATCAGCGCCTCGTCTCCCGCATATTCGGCATGAAAGTGCGGCGGATTATGATCGTCGTAATACATCTTGATCCTCACCCCGTAGAATCGACAAAGCTCAGGCATGGGCCGTCGACTTCAGCTTCGAAAATACCTCCTCTGGGGATTTGCCCGTCAGCTTCATGTACGTCGCGTCCGGGCAGAGCTCGACCTCCTCACTCCAGCGAATGGCTCCATCGTCGGCGATGCGGACGTTCTTCCATTTCTTCTCATCCTCCCAGAGTTCGAAAATGCCTTTTCCTGCTAAATGCGACAGATCTACTTCTCCTTCCGATCCGTCCGCGTAGCGGATCCAGATGCGGTAGTTCGCAAGCGCTTTGACTTCGAGAGGCTCAAACATATGGATCATTGGCTTTGGTAAACGAGGCAAGAAAGCTAACGCACCGCTCTGCGGACTCGTTTCCAGGCGCTCAACGGACGAACTCTGGCGCGAAGGGCGGCTGCAAGCTACGAAAGAAGCAGCTGAGACGCTGTGGTTGAATATTGCCTCCTGCCCTTCGTCGCCAGCAGCGTGGGTTATGCGCCCATCACTTGTTGCCCTCCAAGACAAGAATCACACGGACACCAGCCTCGCTGACTCTGGGGTTCAGGCACCCGTGCAGATCCAGGCCGACTCCGAGTTCGCGCACCGGGGTAAAGATTACCTGCACGTTCATGACCAGTCCCCCTGTCACGAAGCGCTCGCGCCCTCCTGCTTCCGCGTCGTAGCGGCCGCGGCCCCACACCACGGCGGGTCCGCCCGTCACCGCAACCCGGCTCCACCGGTCGACCGCCGAACGTCCGTAGCTTATTCCAGCGGCGTGAAGCGCTTCACCCCTGAAAATGTCGCTGCCTCCCTGGACGACAAGTTGCCATACGCGGCGGCGACCGATGTTGGCGCTGTAGACGTAGCTGAGGTCGAAGCGGGCAGAAGGCCCCAAGCCGACCGCAAACCATCCCCAGTCCCGCTTCGCCGCCACGGAATCGGGCACCTGAGCGACGGCCGCGCCGACGGGCATCAGTACAAAAACCGTTGCCACGAGAGCCAGCAGTGAAGAAGAACGCTTCATCTACATTCTGTGCGCATAACCTATCTTCTACGGATGACGGCGGCGTATGACCGGCGCCGGGCCGCGGCTAAGCCGCGTGGTTTCATGAAGATCACGGCGATACTGAATTCGGGGATCCCGGATGTCATCCGCCTTTCTCTCACAGTCTAATGCCGGGCGTCTGCACGTGCGGCCGTGGACCCTCTGCATGCATAATCTATCCCCGGCTTCGCCAAGATGCAATCGTCTGCCCTACTGCCCCCTACCCGCGCCCTCTACCCGCCAATCGCAGTTCGAGACCGTCTGCCGCTGGAGGGGCGGTCTGCGGACCACCGAGCGCCCCGCCGCGTCGGAACGGAGCGGCGCCTCTTCAGACCCGCGCCTGCGCGCTGTCTTGCCCGACGAGCCGGTGGATCTTGCCAGGGAATGTTTTCCCAAGAAACGCCTCCACGCGCTGCGCCGTCTCGGCCACTGCGTAGAGGTCGACGCCCGTCGTGATGCCAAGCTCACGCAGCAGGTACGCCGTGTCTTCGGTGGCGATGTTGCCGGCGGCGCCGGGTACAAACGGGCAGCCGCCCATGCCGGCGAGCGACGTGTCGAACCACGTGACGCCGCTCTCCAATGCGGCCACCACGTTGGCGAGGCCGAGCCCGCGCGTGTCGTGCAGATGCAACACGAGCGGGACGTCGCCGATGACGGCCTGCACGGCCTCCACACGCTCGCGGATCATCACCGGGTTCGCCATGCCGGTCGTGTCCGCCAGCGAGAGGGACTCAATGCCCCTCGCGGCGAAGCGCTCGGCCATGCGGACCACGCGGTCGAGCGGCGTATCGCCCGGCGCGGCGTAGCCGAAGACGGTCTGCAAGCCCACCTGCGCCTGCAGGTCGTGGGCGCGGGCGTACTCGACCATCGCCTCCGCCTGCGCGATGGCTTCGTCCACCGTCCGGTTTGCGTTGGCGCGGCTGTGCGGGTCGTTCGTCGCAATCGACAGGTCGACGTGCGCAAGCCCGGCGGCGTGGGCGCGCTCCAGCCCTTTCCTGTTGAGCGCGAGGCCGGTGTAGATCACATCGTCGCGCGCGGGCAGGCCGGCCACCACGTCCTCGGCGTCGGCCATTTGTGGCACCCACTTCGGGTGCACGAACGAGGCAACCTGGATACGCGGCAGGCCGGCGTCGGCCAGCGCCGTGATGACGTCGCGTTTCACATCGGTCGGGATGGGGGTGTCCTCGAACTGGAACCCGTCGCGCGGGCCGACCTCACAGAGCGTTACGGCGTCCGGAAGCATCATGCGCAGCGGCGGTTGTGTGATAAGGAGCGGCGTCGGGTTCCCACACGCAACCAGCCCGCCAGGGTTCGACGCCGGGCGGGCTGGGGACAGAAGAACGGGCCGGCGAGCGGGCCGCACTCAGGCGAGGCCGTCGCGCAAGTCGAACACGATGCGCGGCTCGTCCATGCGCGAGTGCAGCACATCGTCGAACGACTCGTTGACCGTGTCGAGCGTGCGCACTTCGCGGTGCACCTCGGTGAGGCCGTTCGCGTGGAGCTCGAACACCTCAGCCAGGTCGACGCGCGTGCCGACGATGGAACCGCGCACGGTGATGCCGTTGAGCACGGTCTCGAAGATGGGCAGGTCGACCTCGTTGTCGGCCGGCAGCCCCACGAACACGAGCGTGCCGCCGCGCTTGAGCGACTGGTAGGCCTGCTCGAAGGCTTTCGGCGAGACGGCCGTGCTGATGGCGGCGTCGGCGCCGCCCAGCTTCTGGATCTCTTCGGTCACGTCCACCTTCGTGGGGTTGAACGTGTAGGCGGCGCCGAGCTCTTCGGCGATCTCCAGCTTCTTGTCGACGAGGTCGACGGCTACCACGGTGGCGCCGGCGATGCGGGCGTACTGCACGGCGAGGTGGCCCAGTCCGCCAATCCCAAAGACGGCGACCAGATCGGACGGGCGCGCACCGGACACCTTGACGGCTTTGTAGGTCGTGACGCCCGCGCAGGTGAGCGGCGCGGCGTCCAGCGGATCCACGCCGTCGGGCACCTTCGAGACGTACTTCGCGAAGCCCTTCGCGTACTCGGCGTACGAGCCGTCGATGGAGTAGCCGGCATTCTCTTGGTTCGGGCAGAGCGTTTCCCAGCCCGAGGCGCAGTACTCGCAGTTGCCACAAGCGTAGGCGAGCCAGGGCAGAGCCACGCGGTCGCCCTCCTTCACTTCGGTAACGCCGGACCCGGCGCGCGTCACGATGCCCACGCCCTCGTGGCCAGGGATGAGTGGCATCTTGGGTTTAACGGGCCAGTCGCCGTGCACGGCGTGGATGTCCGTGTGGCACAAGCCCGAGGTTTCAACTTGTATGACGACCTCGCCGTCCTCCGGCGTCGGGATCTCGACGTCCTCCAAGGAAAGCGGGCCGCCAAATTCGTGAGCGATAGCGGCTTGCATGGTAGACATGGGATATCGGGGGACTTGATTTGTGGGTCAGCGATAGGAAGCACCGTAGTCGTCCGATGCAGTCTGCATTCGGCACGCCTGCTGCGGCTGAATACGGCGAAGCCTCCGGAGGCCGTAGCCTCCGGAAGCCCTCACCGCGTATGCACGCGAGCGAGCGTGACATATAAACTGGTGTGTGCGAAATTACGTGTGCCGTCTCTTCCTACTGCAGGGCCGAGTCTTCGAGCCGGAAGATGATGGGCAGCGCCATCTGCACGCGGACGGGCTGGCTGCGCTGCCGGCCGGGTTTGAACTTGACCAACTGGAGGGCGCGGAGCGCCTCCTTGGACAGCATGCTGTGCGGACTCTGCAGCACGGTCGGATCGACCACGTTGCCGTTCTCATCCACAATGAACTGGACGATGACGCGGCCCTCGACCCCGGCAGCGCGCAGCACGGATGGATAGCGCATTTTCTCGTAGATGGCCTGCGTACCACCGATCAGCTCGGGCTTCTCTTCAACGATGACGAAAAAGCCCTGCTCGTCCTCATTTTCTTCTTCGGGCGCTGCCTCCGGCGCCGGTGGCGGCGTGGACGGCACGTCCAGCGAGGCGTTCAGGTCCAGCGAGGCGTCGAGGTTCAACGGCTCGTCTTCAATGACCTCGTCATTCGGCACCTCCACAGGCGGGGTGGGCCGCGGTGGCAGCGGGGCGCGCTCGATCTGCTCGGTCTGCTGGATCTCTTGCATCTCGACGACCTCCTGCTGCTCAAGCGCGACACTGTTCGCTGCCGTATTGGCGCGGAAGTCGACGTACGTCAGGCCAACCAGCAGCCCGAGGGACAGCGCGAAGCCGAGGAGAAGCGTGGTGTGATACTGCACCTTCAGGTCGGCGCCCTTGGCCTTTACGGGCCGGCGGGACCCGCGGGGCGCCTTGCGTTCCGGCGGTTGCGCTGCACCCTCTACGGGTGGCGGGTCTACGGCCGGAGGGTCTACGGATGGCGGGTCTACGGCCGCGCCGTCCCCGGAGGGCAGGTCGTGCAACGGCGCCGGGGTCTGGCGTGATGAAGGGGTGGTGCGTGTCGGTTTGTCGAGTACGGCATCTTGCGTTTTCATTGGAAGCCCCCGCATATCTAATGTCAAATTCGCTCGCGTTGGATGCGAAAGGCCGGGGGCCCGCGGCACGCATGACGGCAGAGCACTTCGCCTTCCGTCGCCGAGGCAGCCTTTCGGCATCGCTCACTTAATAGATCGGCCATAGGGGTCGAGTACAGCGACAGGGGCGTCCCCGCTACCGCGTAGTTGCAGACACGCAGGCGCTGTGGGGGTTTCCCGTACACGAGCGGCGCCTGTTGCTATCAACCGTGCTTCGCAAACGCAACGGTTAGCCGGCGAGCAGCTCGATCTCCGCCCACAGCGCGGGACGCACGGCGGCTTCGAGGGCGGCCCACAGGGCGTGCCACTGCGCAACGAGCCACGCGATATCTGCGCTCGAGATGGCACCGGCCGCGCTGGGATGGCCCGCCGTCTCGATAAGCCGGGTGTAGTACGCCACTCCGTCGGAGAGCAGGAACAGCGCCTTCCCGGCCTGGGGCGGCACCGTCTCAGGCACGGGCAGGCCGAGCCGCCGAAAGGGCAGCGCCCAGTTGTCCTGCGCGAACACCCCGGCCGGGTTGTCCATCCAGATCCAGGCGTGCACCATGGCCAAGCGCGGCTGATCGGCCGAACCATGGGGCATGGACTGCGGATTGAGCAGCAGAGTCTCCTCGTCGATACTGCCGGAATGGAAGTGCCAGAGGCCGGGAAGGATGAACGGAGGCGGCGTCTCCCCGCGCTGCACGGGCCGCGCGTAAGCCACCCCCGTCAGGATGGGATCGCCATCGACGCGGAGGTAGCTGAGCACGGGCGGGCGCTCCACGCTCAATGCCCGCTGGACGATGCGGCGCGGATGCACCCAGTGCTCGCCCATGCCCGGGAAGTCCGGCCCGACGAGCCGGTAGCCCGCCGCAATCGCCGCGCTGAGATCGTGATATCGCGCGGTCGCTGCGCGGGCGCGCTCCACGAATGTGGCGACCCGCGCCTCCTGCGCCGCCGTCCGTGCCATCGGGACGTGATGGTGAGCAGGGGATGCGACCGAATCATGAGGGTGGGAATACACTTGAGCGTGCACAGCGGCGCTGTACAACCCTCCCGCCACGAGGAGGACGATGCTCCAGCCATGCAGATAGACGAGTCGGTTCATGGGATGGTGCGCAGTGTGTCTTGGTCGTATGCGTTTAGGAGCCGCCGAAGCAGTTCGTCGTCAACCCCCTGTGGGAACCGGCTGAGCAACCGCAACTCCTCCCGTTGCTCGGCGGAGGGCACGGCACCTCGACCGAAGCCGAGTCGCGATAGGTCGTCAAAACGGGCTTCCTCGATGGCGCGGTACGCAACCCGAACGAGGCGCTGCTGACTGGCGTCATGGCTTCGCAACAGGAGGCCGTCTGTCTGCACGGCCAGGACCTCAGCGGAGTGATTCCATAGTTCGAGATATCGAGACGTCGCTCGGGGTGTCACCTCGACGGTGATCCCCTGCCCGGTCTGGGCGGGTCCTAGCCGGTGACCCGCTGGGCCCATCGTGCAACCGGCGACGGCACTCAGCAGCACGAGGGCCGCGGGCTGTGCCCGTAACGAGACCAATCGCCCTGCCGATGACGCCGGAAAAACGCCAAAAACAGCGGCATTGAATCCAGGGCCGCAGAACCAGTCGTCCTTTCCGCACGTCGCGCCCGACATTAGTCCGACGAGCGCGCCTCCGCCGTGTCTGTACAGGCGGCCCTCCATAGCGTCTCCAGGGCGTGGTGCGAGCCCTAGACACACTGCCCCGCACCCGATTCACTGGATATGATCGACAGAATGCGGTCCGCATTCACGGTTTCTTTAAAATACGATACAGGTTGAGCCCGTGCAATGGTGGCTTTGTGGGCTGTAGCTGGCGCTCCCTGCGGGATGCCCCTCCTTGTGCCCTTCGGCTCGCACCGCAATCGCATCGGCACAAAACCCCCTGTTTGGGTAGGCGATCAGGCCGATGAAGGCTCCTATCTTTTCGCCAGCACGAGTGGGAGCAGGAGCACAGATCTTCGGTCTGCCGAGGTCGGGGCTGTCTCTCAGACGACGCCTAACAGTGGCTTCGGGGTTTCTTGGACAGACAATCCAGAGTGATTCCCTATCCCAGTGCCCCGTCTCTCCGTTTGGTTCCGGTACGAATTCCCCGTCGGGCGGCCATTTCCCGTCGAGGTGGTCCGCTCACTGTGGGGGTTCGCATCGCTTCTCTTCGTGCTCATTCGCTTCGATTCTACGACCCTCAACCGGTGATACCATGAGATATGCACCACGCAGTCCCCGATCCCTCGCCGCTCTCCTCGTCTTCTGCGTGACAGCGCTTCTGCTTTCCGGGTGCGACTGGATTCCTCGCCCCGGCAACGGCGGTCCCAACCCAAGCGATCTACCGGCCGACCTGCGCCCCGCCTTCCAGCAACCGGGCGAATGGGTCTTCGCCGAATCGGCCGGGCTCACCTGCCGCGACGGCTCGTCGACCGGCATTGGCGTGCGACTTCAAGAAGACGATAAACCGAGCCGGCGCGGCGGCCCCTTCCACCTGAATAACTACAGCGACAACCTCGTCATCTTCATGGAAGGCGGCGGCGCGTGCTTCAACTTCCCGAGCTGCCTGCAGAACCGCCCGAGCTTCAGCAAAGCGGAGTTCTTCAGCGACGACTTCATCGGCGGGTACTCCGGCATCTTCGACGCCACGCGCGCCGAGAACCCTGTTGCCGACTGGAACTTCGTCTACGTCCCATACTGCACCGGCGACGAGCACGCCGGCAGCAACCCGAACGGCTCCGTGCCGCCCGTCGACTTCATCCTGGACGGAAACCTGGATGGCCAAACGGACCTGCCCGGCGTCCCGAATCAGCAGTTCGTCGGCCACGACAACATGGGGCGCGTCGTCGACTACGTCCAGCAGTACTTGGGCACAGACTACGATAACGTGCTGCTTACCGGGTCGAGCGCGGGCGGCGTGGGCACGCTGGCCAACTATCAGCAGGTGGCCGACGGCTTCCCGCACGCAAAGGTGACGGCCCTCGATGACGCCGGCCCCGTGTTCTATGATGATGCCTTCCTCCCCGCCGTGCTGCAACAGCTGTGGCGCACGACGTGGGACGTCAGCGAGGTGCTGCCCCCGCCCGGAGGAAGCGTGGATCCCAGCGACGACATCGAGCGGATCTATCAGGCCATTGCAGACGAGCATCCCGAGGCGTCGCTGGGTCTCATCTCCTACGAACGGGACTTCACGATCCGCTACTTTTACAGCTTCGGCGAGGCGCTGGAGAACCCGACGTCGCCCTGCGCGGTCGACCTGTGGAGCGGCTTGCTCAAGACGGATGCCGACGGCAACCCGACCCCCGAACGCCGCTCGTGCATCAGCGCGGAGGACTACGAGGACGCCCTGTACGCCCTGCGCGACCGGCTGCCGGATCCGTGGACGACGTTCTACGCCGTCGAGTCCGACCCCGCCGACGCTGCGCGCCACACGTTCCTGCGTGCCGAGCGTTTCTACGAGGCCACCGCGGAGGGGCAAACACTGAGTGCGTGGATCGCCGACCTCATCAACGGGGACGCCGACGACCGCGGCTCGCGCTGACGCCGCGGTTTGCGGCCTCCCTCGCGCACGTGCCATGTCCTCGCCCCAGCAACGTGGCGGCGAGGGCGTGGTGCGTTTGCCCGCCACGCATCGGCCCGGGCCCCGCGGCATCGGCGCCCTCACGTGCTTGCCGGGTGGACATCCTCAGAATCGCACGCTTACGTTGAAGGCGGGCTGCACGCCGAGGTCGTACACGTCCACGATGCGGAAGCTGATACGGCGGCGTGCGCCCTGGCGCGCCAGCACGGCCACCGGATCGCGGTACCACGGGTTCGCGCGGTCGTACACGTTGAAGACGGAGGCCGTCGCCTCCAGCGTCACCCCGGCGACGGTGCGCCGGTACTGCAGCGTGGCATCCAACCGGTGGTACGCGTCGAGCCGATCGGGCTCGGCCTCCACCCAGGGGGCCCACGGGTTGGGCGTACCCGTCGCGTAGAATCCGGTGAGCGCCGCCGTCCACAGGCCGAGCGTCACCTGCCCCTGCGTCGTGAACTGATGGCGGCGGTCCCAGTCGGCCGGGAAGCGCGCGCCGGCATTCAGCGGATCGCTCTGCAGTTCGACCTTCGTCCACGCGTAGCTGTTCGTCCATCGGACCGGCCCCCACCGCTGCTGATGCATCAGCTCCAGGCCCCGCGCAAAGGCCCGGTTGTCGGTCGTCCACGGAGCAAAGAGGACGCTCGCATCGGTCCGGCGCAGCGCCGTGATCGTCTCGTGCTGCCACACGTTGTCGTAGGTTTTGACGTACGCATCGGCCTGTAGCGTCGTGGTGGCGGTCGGGCGGAGCGACAAGCCTGCCGACACGTGGTCGGCGCGGCCCGGGGCCTGGCCCGCGTTGCTCGTGACCCACACGTCCGCGCTGCTCGTGGTGGGCAGGCTGAGGCGGTGCACGAACTGGTGATTCCGGCTGTACCCGAGGTGCACCGAGGCCGAGGCCGCCGGGAACAGCTCTACCTTGAGGCGCGGCGAGATCCGCGCGTGGCGGCCGAGCGTGAAGTAGTGCGTGCGCAGGCCCAGGTGGACGTCCGCCCACGCGGCCTGCGTCCAATCGTACTGCGCGAAGAGGTCGGCGAGCAGACTCCGCCGCGTCTCGGCAAACTCCGGCCGCAGCGCCGACGTCTCGGCATAGTCGGCGAGGTAGCCGTGCACCGTACCGCCGAGCGTCCACAGCCCCGGATGTGCGGGCGCAATGTCGACCTGCTGCTCCAGCTTCCACTCGACGAGTTCGTTCTGATGGTCGAACGGCGCGACGAAGTTGCGCAGGCCATCGGCCGGGCGCTCGCGGCGGGTGTACACGAAGTCATCTTTGCGGAAGGTGCTGTGGTAGTGGCTCACGGCGAGCAGCGTGCGGCTGAACGCGCGGCCGCCCCAGGCCTGCTGCAGGCTGAGGCTCGCGGCCTCGTTGCCCCACCGGTTCCGCGTCTCGACGGGGCGCACCCCGAGGCGATCCCGCAGCCGCTCCGCGTCGGCGACGACCATGAGGCGCTCGCCGGTCTGCTGCGTGCGATCCCCGCCGAGGTAAGCGCTGAGCGTCAACCGGCGGCCCGACGGCGTCTCGTAGTACGCTTTCCCGTGGAGGTCGTAAAAGCGGGCGGACGGCGGGTCGGCGCGCAGGATGCGATCCTCCAGCTCAATGGCCGGCCCCGGAAGCGGGCTCGTCTGGGGGTCGACGCTCAGCCCCTGCGCGATCAGCGCCTCGCTGCCGAGCCACGCGACGGCGTTCATGTACGAGTGCCGACCGGCCACGAGCACACTCCCCCGCCCGCCCCCGAGCGGCCCCTCGACGGTGCCGCGGAGGGCCGTGTTGCTGAGACCGACCGACGCCCGCACGCCCGTTTGCGCCCCGGTGCGCGTCATGAACGACAGCGTCCCACCGGGCGGAGCGGGCAGATCGGCTGGCGCCACGTCGTAGAAGAAGCCGACGCGCTGAAGGGCCTCGGCGTTGAACGCGTCGAACGTCCCGAAGAGGTGCGACGGGTTGTAGATGGGCATGCCGTCGAGCAGCACGAGGAAGCCGTCGGAGCGGCTGCCGCGCACGTTGAGCCCGTTCGCGAGCGCCCCCGTCAGGGAGACCGCAGGAAGCGGCTGCAGCGCCCGGATGATGCCAGCCTCGCCGAAGGGCGTCGTGAGGCCGGGGCGGACGAGCGCCTGCCAGGTCGTGTCAATGTCGGAGCGGCGTAGGCTGCCACTCACCACCACCTCGGGCGCCTCGGCGGGCTGCGGCGTGAGCCGGACGGCGAGCTCGGCCGGAGGCGCCTGCAGGTCGACCGCCACGCGCTCGGGACGATAGCCCACGTACGAGACCCGAAGCGTCAGGGTGTCGCGCCCCCCGCCGACCGCCGACCGCGGGAGGCGGAAGACGCCCGCGTCGTTGGCGGCCACGCCGCGCTGCGCGCCGGCGGCGTGCCACGTCACCGTCGCGTACGGCAGGCGGGCGCCGGTCGCGGCGTCCATGACCTGCCCCGCGAGCACGCGAGGCGACGCACTGGGCGACGCCTCGGCGATCAGCACCTGGCGCCGCGCCGTGTCGACGCGCGCCGTGAGGCCCTGGGCGTGCAGCGCTGCCACGAGCACGGCCAGTGAGTCGGTGCCCGGAGCGAACTGCACCGTGCGTCCGGCGATCAGTGCGTCGCGGTAGAGGAAGTGGTACCCCGTCGCCTGCTGCACGTCCGCCAGCGCCGTGCGAACCGGCGTGCCGTCGTCCTGCGCAGTGGCGGGCCGGACGGCCAGCACCGTCAGGCCGAGCACCAACAGTCCCACGCTGAGCCCGCGTAGGAGCCGCTCCCATCGTACCCGCTTCCGCGCCCAGTTGCCATGCGTGTTCATGGGGGTCGTCACGGGGCCTCCTCTGCAATGAACCGGTACGTCTGCTCATCGATGCGCTGGAAGCGACCGCCGAGCACCATGCCCAGGTCGGCAAGGCTCTGCTGGCGCTCCGCGAGGACGATGCGGCCCGAGAGGGTTTCCCCTCGCACCGCCTCCGGCAGGTCGATCGCAACCCCGAAGTGCTGCTCGATTTCTTCGACGACGGACGCCGCCGACCGCGCCGTGAAGGTCATCTCGTCGTTGAGCCAGTCGAGGGCCTCGGCGCTGTCGGACGCGGTGGGCGGCGCGAGCGTCTCGTCCGCCGTCAGCCCGCTCTCCTGGCCAGGCGCAAGCTGCACGGTCTCGTCCGCGCCGGCGCGTGCGAGTTGCACGGCGCCCTCCTGGAGAAAGACGGACGGGCGGCCCCACGTGCGGACGTTGAAGGTGGTGCCCAGCACCCGCACGCGCAACGCGCCGGCTTCGACGATGAAGGGGGCCTCCGCGCGCGGCGTCACCGCGAAGAGGGCCTCGCCCGTCAGCCGATACCGCCGCTCGTCCTCCGCCGGCAGGCGATATAGTTGCGAGTGGGGCCGGAGGCGGATCGTCGAGCCGTCGGGCGCCGTGTACGTCTCGATGGCCGCGTCCGCCGCCGCCACTTGCACCGGTTCGGGGGCGCCCGTCAGGAAGAGCCACGCGAGCACGCCGGCGAGCACGAGGCTGGCCGCCACGGCCCATGGCCACGCGGACGGCAGCGCGAAGAGGGTCGCCGGCGTGCGCTCGGGCTCGGCAGGGGCCGCCGCGGGCTGCGTCTCCGCCTCAATGGCGGCCCAGAGGCGCTCCGACCGCGCCGACGACGGCGACACGGCCTGCTCCGCGCGATATGCCCGTAGCGCACGGACGACCTCGTCGTCAGAGAGCGCCGCGTCGTCCAGCGATCGGCCCTGATCGCGCAGGACCCCGATCCGCCGGGCCAGTCGGCGGTTGCGCTCATCGTCGGAAGGGGCGTGGTCAGCCATGGCGCGTTGCGTGTGCGGTGAGGAACAACGCACGATGCGCTGGACCCGAAGCCATCAGCGGCTCCGGCCCCAGCGCCGTGCGGGTCGGTACGGGATCAGGTGCGAGGGTGCACCCGGTCGGTGCATCGTTTACGCGTCGTCCACGTCACCGTTTGCCAGGTTGATGAAGAACGGATGGCGGAAACCCATCAGGCGCAGCCGGGCCGCGCCCGCACCATCGAGCTCGACGGTGCCGCGGTAGGTATTCGCGCGCTCCTCGCCGTCGAGGGTCCGCTCGATCGTTACTTGGTACTCAAGCGTACCCGAGATGCGCTCCTCCAGCGGCTCGCCGTCCTCGGTCGGCTTGCGGATCGTCACGTCCACGACGTTGAGGCGCATCGAATACGCGCGCGTCGTGACCGCCCCTCCGCGGTCGACGCGCTGCGTGCCGACGTGCGTCTGCGTGCCGTTCAGCGACATTGTGGGCGTGCCATCCTCCAACCCGCTCAGCACCCACTGCGCGGCGCGGTCGAGCGTGGAGGCGAGGCTGCCGCGTGGCCGCGTGATATTGGTTTCGCCGGTACGCCGCCCGTCGAAGGTGATGGTTGCGATATCGTCGTATGCGCGCCGTGGGAAGGCCAGGACGTTGCCGTCCACGTCGTCGAAGACGTATGTGAGGTTGACGCCCACCTTCTTGTAGAAATTCGGCCGGTCGACCTCGCGGCGGTACTGGATGACATGTTCGCCCGTCGTCGAGTCGTATTCGGCGGAGAAGCTGCGGTGCGCGCCGCGCCAATCGCGGCCGCCGTTCTTCGCAGGGCTGCTGCTGTAGGAGAGCCCGTCGCGGCTGACCGAGGCCGTGAGGTCGTGCAGGCCAGCCATCATGCCGTCGGACCGATCGGAGAGCGCATCGGCCATGACACCGGCCACGGCCTCAGCCTCTTCCTCGCTGAGTTCGGGCTCGACGGTCGTCGTGTCGCACGCAGCCAGCGTGAGCATGAGCGCCAGCGCGGCGACGCCCGGTATCCAATATGA
>JAAAPH010000440.1 GCA_009908415.1 Bacteroidota bacterium | reverse complement strand
CGTGGTCACGGTGCGATCCCCATCCGAGCGGGCCGAGCGGTGCTCGGTAACCGCCCAGGGCGGATACAGGCAAATCACAGCGATAGTCAGCATCCCGGCAAGGAGTGTCGGTCTATTCATCGGAGCGGGGAGCGAGAGTACGTGTCACTGGGTTTACGGCCGCTCGTAGGTTCCTCAGGTTGTGGGGCCTTGACCGGCGTGAAGGCGCTTCGCCTTACGGAACTGCATCGCGTGCCGCAAGGCGGCCTGTTGTGTAGCTGATCTCGTGCACAACTTGGGGAGCTAGCGCATGGCGACGCCGCACGGAGCTTATCCAAGCTCCATGGCTTCGATGGATGCTTGGAGGGTCACAGCGAGCCGGGTGGAAGCGAGGGAATACGGCGCGTGCGTGCGCTGAAGGCGAAAATCAGAAGCGCAAGGCAAAGATGCAAAACGGTGCATTAGGTCGTGTGCATCTGTACGGGAGGCCCTCGAACGAGGCCCCGAGAAGGGTTTGCGCTTCCTCATAGCGCTCGCTATTCTTTCAGAAGGATGTGTCCAGTTCTTCGGCGTCGCAGGCCGAATCTTAATCACCAACCCCTTCGGGCTATGGAGCGCAGAACGTTTATCAAAGTTGGAAGTGCTCTTTCGCTAGCCACTGCCTTCAACCCGTTCGAAGCCTTTGCAGATGATCGTCCGCGGGTGGGGCTCATCGGAGCCGGGTGGTACGGAAAAACCGATCTGTTCCGTCTCATACAGGTGGCACCCGTGGAGGTGGTTGCCTTGTGCGACGTGGATGCCCGCATGCTTGCGGACGCTGCCGAGAAGGTCGCAGAGCGGCAGCGCTCCGGGGCCACGCCGCAGACGTATGGCGACTATCGCACGATGTTGTCTGAGCATGACCTCGATATTGTCCTGGTCGCCACGCCGGATCAGTGGCACGCGCTACCGATGATTGAGGCCGTACAAGCTGGGGCTGACGTCTACGTCCAGAAGCCCATCGGCGTCGACGTGGTCGAGGGGCAGGCGATGCTGGCGGCCGCGCGCAAATACAATCGCGTCGTCCAAGTTGGGCTACAGCGGCGCAGCACGCCACATCTCATCGAGGCCAAACGGCGCATCATGGATGAGGGGCTGCTTGGGGAGGTCGCGCACGTGGAGCTTTGTTGCTATTATCACATGCGCAACACGTCGAACCCGCCGGACAGTGCACCCCCGGATCATTTGGACTGGGACATGTACACCGGGCCGGCGCCCATGCGTGCCTACAACGAGATCGTCCACCCGCGCGGGTGGCGCAACTTCATCGAGTACAGCAACGGCATCGTCGGCGATATGTGCGTGCACATGCTGGACATGGCCCGTTGGATGCTCGATCTCGGATGGCCTGCCCGCATCAGCTCGCAGGGCGGCATTTTGGTGCAGACCGGCGCGAAGGCGAACACGACCGACACGCAAACGGCGACCTTCGATTTTGGCGACGTAACCATGTCGTGGCAACATCGGACCTGGGGGCATCCCGAGGATCCGGACTACCCCTGGGCGGCGTTTTTCTATGGCGACCAGGGCACGCTCAAGGCCAGTGTCCACAGTTACGACTATATCCCCCAGGGGGATGGGGAGCGCATCCATGGCGAGGTCGTCTACGAACTGGACGAGTACCCGGTGGACAAAACGGAGGAAGACCTCGAAAGGCACGTCGCCCCCGCTATTCGGAGGCATATGATCGACTTCTTGGACGCCATCGACAAGCGCGGTCGGCCGGTGGCCGACATCGAGGAGGGCCACATCTCTACGACGAGCTGCATTCTGGCCAACATCTCGCACGCGCTCGGTCGGAGCCTGGAGTGGGACTCCGAGGCGGGGCGCGTCGTCGGCGACGACGAAGCGAATCAACGGCTGGCCCGTTCGTACCGCGCCCCATGGGTCCATCCGACGCCCGAGAATGTGTAACCGCCCGCCGGATCGGCGCGAGCCGGACTCCGTGTAGAGGACGCACGAAACGGTCTGCCGACGGAAAGTCTCCGCGCAAAGAAGTGTTGAAGGAGGAACGGGCTGGCCAGGCCAGGGGTTTAGTTCCACTCCATAAAGCGACAGGCTCGTAGCTCAGTTGGTAGAGCAGCGGACTCTTAATCCGCGGGTCGGGGGTTCGAGTCCCTCCGGGCCTACTCTATCGTGGCACCCATGAGAACGGCTCTCAGCGTCCGTTTAGGGCAGTTGAGAGCCGTTTCCATATTCGAGCGGGTGTGGTACGGGCTTGCGATCACCTCCGCCAACGGATTGGAGGTCATCCCGGAGCGACTCGCTGTCCAACGCGGCACTCGCGAGCACCCTTCAGGCAGTAAGATATTTGACTACGCGATCTCGCGATAATAATCGTAGGGCCTTTCCGGTATCGACCGGGGTCCCCGGGTCTCTTGCGGTCATACATTCCGCACGTATTTTTAGTGCTGGATTCCACAATACAAGTCCGGATCGCGGAGGCAGTTGCCCCGTGCCGGGGAGTGATTACCATGACCACCTTGATCTCACGTATCGTATCACAGCACGTGAGGCGCCTTCTGGCGCTCGTTCTCGGGGGACTCCTGTTTCTCCCGACCATTGCTTTTGCCCAATCAACGTGGCTCGATCCCGCTCGCCCGCAAGGCGTTTCGGTGGAGCTGTTTAAGCCCGACTTCAACCAACTGAGCGATAACACCTTCTTTTCGGGCGCCTACATCGTTTCAGGCCGCGTAGCGGCAACGCCCGCGCTGAAAATCATGGCCGATCTTCCGATCGTTCATTATGGTGTAGACGGTGG
>JAAAPH010000485.1 GCA_009908415.1 Bacteroidota bacterium | reverse complement strand
GGGTCGAAACTGGCATAGGCTCCGTTGCCGAGTTGGAGGGCGATGCCCCGCACGGCCAGGTTGCGCTCGGGCATAAACGGAGCAATTCCCGCAGCGTCGACGGTGGTGGTGATGAAGGGGAAACCCGATTCGACGAAGGGATCGAGCCCGCCGGCGGCCCATTCGAGGCCTTTCAGTAGATGCCGGCGGAAGAGCGGGTCGCTGTACGCCGCTTCCGTGTGGCCGAGCGCCGTGTAGAACGAGCGCCCTCCATCGTATTCGCGCAACCAGGCCACCGGATGGGACGCGCCCATGGTGCCGCCATCGTACGTCGCCTCGTCCAGCGCCAGTAGCACCTCCACGCTGTCGGACGGATCCGTCCGGAAGTTGTACCACTCGTCGGTGCGCGTCCACCGATCGGGCAGATGAAGCGTCGACGGATGGGCGTCGTTGACGACGCGCACCGTGGCGTCCTGGACTTCCGGGTGGTCATCGAAGAAGGCGCCCACGAGGCCTTCGTACCATGCCCAGTCGTACTCGGTGGCCGACGCGCCATGGACGCCCATGAAGCCGCCGCCCCCGCGGATGTAGCGCTCGAAGGCCGCCTGCTGCGCCTCGTTCAGCACGTCCCCGCTCGTGTTGAGAAAGACCACCGCGTCGTAACTCGACAGGCGCTCAGCGGTAAACACCGACGCGTCCTCGGTAGCCTCCACGGCAAAATAATGCGCGTGCCCCAACGCGCGAAACGCCTGGATGCCTTCGGAAATGGAGGCGTGGCGGAATCCGGCCGTGTCCGTCTTGCTGAAGAGCAGCACCGAGAAGCGCGGCGCGGCTTCGCCGTCGCGGTCGGCGGGCGCAGACCCAACACACCCCATGAGACCCAGCCCCATGGCCAAGGCAAGGAAAAAAGCGCTTACGGACCGCAAAGTAAGAGGACGCATGGTTGCTGGATTCAAGACGCTACATGTGGTGCCCGGTCGGTTGCAACGACGCGTCGGCCGAACGCTCCCCCCAATAGCCCAACTCGGCCGACACGTCCTGCGCGGCGGCGCGGACTTGCTCCTTCAGGTCGGTCACCTGCTCCTGCCGCGCCTGCGATGCGAGGACCGCGACCGTGAGGGCCGCCGCCGGAGCGCCCCGCGCATCCAGAATCGGCGACGCGACGCACAGCAGTGCCGGATTGTATTCGCCATCCACGACCGCTACGCGTTCCCGGCGCACCTGCGCCAACTTCTGGCGCAACACCGCCCGGTTGGTGGTGGTGTGCGCCGTAAAGGCTTGCATGGCCTGCGCATCCAGAACGCGTTCGGCCTCATCGTCTGGCAGAAAAGCCAGCATGGCTAGCCCCGTAGCCGTACAGTACGCCGGCGCCCGCTGCCCCAGCTTCCGCACCACGACGGCCGATTTGGGGCTCTCCATCCGCCGGACGTATACGACGGCGCCCTCATCCAGGACGCTGAGAAAAACACTCTCTTCACACCCCTCGGCCAGCCTTCGCATGCGGCGCGTGGCCGCGTTGTAGAGGTCCGACTGGTTCAGAAAGGCATTGCCCAACTCGCCCAGCTTCAGGCCCAGCCGATAGGTTCCTTGCTCGTCGCCGGCGGTGACGCACCGGCGCTCCTCCAGGGTGGACAGGATGCGAAACAGCGTGCTCTTCGGAATGCCCGTCTCGCGCGTGATCTCGGCGAGGCGCATGCCCTTCGGTTGGCGAGCGAGCAGTTCGAGCACGTCGACGGCCCGAGCCAGCGCCGTGACCGTGTAACGGGTTGCCATCAGAGATCGAGCGTTTCAAATACAAAACAGCGTTTCAGATATGGGATGGTACAAAGACTTCAATTATGAATCAAGCGTGAACCCCAGCAAAAGGTGCAGTCCAGGCCGGGTGACGACGCCCCCACCGCGCCGCCTCCGACTCACTCCGTTCCACCCGGCCGACCGCCCCGATTGCCTACAGACTGCGGTGGGATGATGATAGTGCGCTGCAGGTAAGGCTGAGCCGTGGCACGATTATCTTCATAAGCTTAAGGAAGCAACAAAGCCCCTACGCCAACGGCATAGGGGCTTTGCTAGCAATCAGGATGTACCGTGCGCGATCAAGCACGGAACGGGCCTGCGGGGTCAGAAGGCCGTTTCGGTCCCAGCGGTTCCCACGCGCTCTACGCTAACGGCGCTCAACCCCTTTGGCGTCTGTTCAACCTCGAACTCGACTTCTTCGCCCTCGCGAAGGTCTTCATCGGGTACCTCACTGTGATGAACAAAGACATCTTCCTCTCCTTCGTGAGGCTCGATGAATCCGTACCCTTTCGCAGAGCTAAACCACTTAATTTTCCCGCGGCGCATAGACTGACGTAAGTTTTTATGGCATTACTTTTACCGAAACGAAGCGCGACACTATAAGGGTTGGACAGAGAGGCGTTCCGAACCGCCGTCAGAACCGGGTCGCGGGAGGTCGGGGGCGGGTCCCCCTGCTCCCCCGTCGTTACCGATCGTATCCGGGCGCGGGGCGCGCGACGAGGCTCAGGCTGCGATGTCGTTAAGCTTACGCTCCACCTCATCCACGACCTGCGGATCGGTCGCCGCCAGCCGGTCGATTAGTTCGATGAGCTGCTCCCGGTCGAGCGTGCGGAGTCGGTCGCGCAGCGAGCGCACAGGAGTCCCTTCTCCCTTCTGCTGCAAGACGGTGAACAGCGTGGCTACGATATGTTTGCACCAGGAGCCCTCATGGTACGGACACGTGCACTCGACGTCGGTGACGCCCCCGGCATTGAAGCTGATGTGGACCGCGTAAGGCATATAGTAACT
>JAAAPH010000013.1 GCA_009908415.1 Bacteroidota bacterium | reverse complement strand
GCTGTTGGGACTCGCTCTTTGGATGGCGGGCGGCCTCGCCCTCACGGCGGCCGGCTGCAGCCTCTTCGACGGAGGCGACGACCCCGCGCTGGTGGAGACGACGTGGCGACTCCGGGCGTTTCTGGCCGACGACGAGCTGCCTTCCTTCGACGATCCGATATGCCCCCTCGACGGGGTCGACTGCGTGAGCGACGACCGGACGTACACCGTGGTGTTTCAGCCCGATGGGGGGCTGGGCGTGCAGGCCGACTGTAACACGTGCGGCGGCTCGTACGCGCGCGACGGGCGCCGGCTGAAGGTTGAAGGCGTGTTTTGCACCGAGGTGTATTGCGGTGAGGCGTCGCGGGGCGCCGCGTTCGCCCAGGCCCTTGGCGCGGCCCGCGGATTCCGTCTCCGCGACGGCTGGCTCTTGATTGTCTACGGCGACGGGCACGGGTTGCTGTTGCGCGCTACGTCGTCCCGGGCGGAGGCGCCTCCGCGATCCCGATAACGTGAGGCGCCACGACGGGCAGGGGGGCGCGAAACGACTCGTATTCCACGTCAGCGAACCCCGCGCGCTCGATCGCACGGGCCGTTTCGCGGTCCGGCCGGCAGCCGTCGCCAAGGCGTCTCCAGATCGGTTTGATGCTGTGCTGCAGTGTGCGCGACCAGCTTCCCTCCGGCGCGGCCACGTGCTCGATGAAATAGAAGCGGCCCCCGGGCTTCAGGATGCGCCGGACCTCAGCCAGCGCCGCGTCGAGGTCCGGCACGGAGCAGAGGACGAGCGTGCTGATGACCGCGTCGGCGCAGGCATCGGGCAGCCCCGTGGCGGCCGCCGTGGCCGTGCGGAGGTCGACCTCGATGCCCTGCTCGGCGGCCACCTCACGAATGAAGCGGTGCATGTGCGGGTTGGGCTCGACCCCGATCCACTGGATCCCCCGCGGCAGGTACGGCAGGTTGATGCCCGTGCCCGGGCCCATCTCGACGACAGTGCCGGACAGGTCGGCGAACAGGCGGCGCTTCCGGTCGCCATAGATGCGGTGCTGGGCGTCGTCGCCGAGGGCGAGGCCGTGGGCGAAAAGGCGCTGGTAGAGGCTCATGGCGTATTGTGAGTGAAGGCGAGGGAAACGGGCGCGGGGTGGAGGGAGGAGCGAAGGGCAGGGGACGTTTCGGCTCGAACAAGGGTTCGCGCTGCCCAGCGAATCTCCAACGAGGCAAGCGGGAGCGGGATCAGGCGAGGAGCGCGCCGTAGAGCATCCGCAGGGCCACGAAGGCGGCCAGCGCGGCAAAGAGGAGCCGGAGCGGGCGCGTCGGCAGGCGGTGGGCCGTCCACACGCCGAGGCGGGCCGTGCCGAGCGCCGGCAGGGCGAGCAGGAGGGCGCGGGCATCCACGTAACCGAGCGCCGTCGCCGGGACGTCGGCGCGCCATCCGAGGGCGGCGTAGCTGGCCATGCCGGCCGCGGAGATGAGGACGATCGTTGCGCTCGACGTGCCCACGGCGCGGTGGATGGGCAGTCGCAGCAGACGGTGGTACGCCGGCACGAGTACGATGCCGCCGCCCACGCCGGCCGCCGTGGCCACGGCGCCGGCCGCCGAGCCGATCCCGAAGAGCGTCGGCCTCCGCCATGGCGCAGGCGATGCGGACGCGGAACGGGCCGGATCGCCTTCCGGCGCCGGTGTCGACGCCGTCATCATGCGCACCGCGACGATCAGGAGCAGGCTGGCGAAGACGGTCTGGAAGACAGTCGCATCGTACCAGGGTTGCGTCGTCACGAGCCCTGTCACGAGCGTGACGGCGAGCGCACTCGATCCGCCCACCCACCGAGCGATGCGCGGTGTGACGGCGCCCGCTCGGTACTGGTACCGCGCGCTGGCCAGTGCCGCGATAAACGTGCAGGCGAGGCCGGAGCCGATCGTCAGCTTCGGGACGAGGGCCGGCGCGATGCCGATCTGCTGGAAATAGACGAGCAGCACGGGCGTGAAGAGGACGCCGCCGCCAATGCCGGCGAGCCCGGCCACGAAGCCTGCCGCCGCGCCGGCTCCAAGCAGAATGAGTAGCTGCATCCATCCCATGCGGGGCGGGCGCGCTGGCGACGAACAACGACGTTAGCGGACCGACAGAATGTTGGCGTATGAATCGTCGCTCTGGAGCAGCGTGACGGCCCGTTGCACCTGCGGGTCGTAGCCGAGTTCAGCCCGAATCTGATCGCTCTCGGTGACGAAGCGCGCCAGGATTTCCTCTTGAAGATGGTGCTTCAACTCCGTCGCGTGACGCCGGAAGCCGGCCTGCTTCTCCGATTCCACCGCGCGCTGGAGCGCGGCGATCTCGTCTTGCACCGCATCGTATCCGATGGTGGCAAACTCTTCCTGCAGCTTCGTCACGGAGCGTTCGCCGTCGGTGCGATAGGTGAAGTCCTGAGCGTCCAGCCAGGCCTGAAAGTCGGTCAGCGTTGCATCGGTCGCCTGAAAGTCGGGCGCGATCGCGTCGTTTTCGGCAGCAAAGTGGTTGGCATAGAAGAAGAACGCGGCGCGGCGCTGCAGCGCTTCCTCCAGCTCGCTGGGCGACTCAGCATTGATCATGACGTCCGGTTCAATCCCGTGCCGGTCGCGGACGGTCCGGCCGCCTTTCGTCTTGAAGGCGCGGCCCACGGAGTCCGGGGTGGCCGTGCCCTCGCCGTTCTCGTACTCGATGGACTGGATGCTGCGGCCGCTGGGCGTGTAGTATTTCGCCGTGGTCATCTTCAGCGACGTGTTGTACGGCAGCGATTTGACGACCTGCACGAGGCCTTTGCCGTAGGTCGTCGAGA
>JAAAPH010000433.1 GCA_009908415.1 Bacteroidota bacterium | reverse complement strand
CGCGGGGCGCGAGACGAAGGGATAAACAGACGCAGCAACGAGATGGCAGACAACACGCGGGGTCGGACCGTCGATGGAGAAGAACGCGAGGCGGATGGCGCGGCAGGTTACGGCGCCGTGCGGTCGACGATGTCGTCGCGCAGGAACCGATCGAACCACGCATTCATGTCGAGGAGCATCTGGCGCCGGTTCGCACGGCTGTAGACGTAGTAGTTCTCGTTCGGATACACCTTGTGGTCGTGCACCTTGTAGTGCCGCTCCAGCTCTCGAGCGAAGAGCGCCGAGGCCTCCGACTCGGGGAAGAAGCCCTCGCCGTGCACGAGCATCGTCGGCGTCTGCACGGCCTCGACGGCGTGGATCGGCGAGTTGGCGATGTAGACGTCACGGTTCGCCTCCAGCGGGCCGAACTCGTATTCGAGCAGCTTGAGGTGGCGCATCTCCTGCTCCTCCATGAAGTGCTCCCAGTCGCCGTAGCCTGAGGCTGGAATCGACGCCTGGAAGGCGCCCGGCGCGAACGCGATGGCCGAGAGGCTCATGCAACCGCCGTAGCTCGTCCCCGTGATGCCGACCGACGTCGTGTCGACGATCCCGAGACTGCCCAAGAAGTCTTTCCCTGCGAGCACGTCGTCGAGGTCACAGCGCCCCCAGCAGCCGTTGTTCGCATCGGCAAAGGCCTTGCCGTAGCCGCTCGATCCGCGAATGTTAGGCTGGAGGACGACGTACCCTCGCCGGACGAAGTACTGCACGTGCTGCTGGAAGGTGTCGTTGAACTGCGAGGTGGGCCCGCCGTGGATCCACAGGATGCCGGGCTGCGGCGCCTCCGTGCTTGCATCCTCGGGCGCGTAGAGATAGCCGTCGATGGTGTATCCGTCGGTGCTTTCGTAGGATACCTTCTCCGGCATCACGAGCGCATCGACGGCGTCGGCGGCGCGGCCCCCGCTCGGCATCGACTGCGTGAGCTGCGTCTGCGTGCCACTTGCTACGTCGACCACGTAGAGGTCGCGCACAGCAGACGGCGTCTCGTAGAAATAGCTGATCGACTGCCCGTCCGGCGACCACTCGGGTTCGGAGACGACGCCCATTCCGTCGGGGGCGACGACGACGTCCGGCGTGCCACCGTCCGCATCCACCACGCGAAGCTCATGCGACCCGTTGTGGTTCTCAATGTACAGCACGCGCTCGCCGTCGGGCGACCACCGGGCGTGCCGCTGCTCGGCCTCGGCGGCAGCCAGCGGGCGGGGCGTGCCGCCCGCCCGGGGCACGAGCCAGTAGTTGATCCAGCCGCTGCGGTACGAGCGGAAGAGCACCTGCTCGCCGTCCGGCGACACGTCGGCGTAGCCAAACGTTCCCCCGGCGCGGTAGTCGAAGAAGTCGGTGTCTTGCACGACGAGGCGTGCGGGTCCGCCCTCGGACGGCCGCTCGAACACGGTGTGATCCGTCCAGGCGTCGTTCAGGCGGACGTAAAGCAGGTGCGCCCCATCCGGCGTCCAGCTCGGGAAGACCTCGTAGCGCGTGTCGTCCGTGATCCGGGCCGTCGTGCCCTCCGCAACGTCTACCGTCCAGATGTCGTAATTGCCGAAGCGGTCGTTGGCGAACGCGATCTGCGCCCCGTCGGGCGACCACCGGAACGAGTTGATGCGACCGCCCAGGTTCGTGAGCGCGCGCGTCGACCCATCTTCCGCGGACCACAGCCACAGCTCCTGGCTCTGATCGTCGAGCGCGGGCGGCGACGACAGGTACGCAACGTACCGGCCGTCGGGCGACCACGTCGGGTACTGCCGCGCGAGGAAGTGGCCCGCATTGCCGATGTCGGCGGCCAGCTCCTGGGGCTCGCCCCCGCTCGGACTCACGCCCCACAGGCCACGGCTCCCGCCCCGGCTCGACACGAACAGGACCTGCGAGCCGTCTGGCGCCCACTGCGGCGTCTCCCCACTCACGGTGGAGCCGATATCGAGCAGGGCATCGAGCCCCTCATCCGCACGCGCAGACGCCCCGGGGGGCGACGTGCTGGAGGACGAGGGCGCCGACCCGCACCCGCTTGTGAGAGCAAACGCGAAAGCCAGGCAAAGGACGGGAAGAAACCGGAGGCGGTACGCAGGATTCATCGGGCGCAAGGAGCTAAGTAGAAACGTATAAAAACGTTTGTTGAAGTTGTCATTGCGAACCTCCAACGGAGGCGTGGCCATCTCCATGGTAGCGGCACAAACGAGGAGATCGCCGCGTCGCCGCCTTCGTCGTCTCCTCGCGATGACAGCTTACAGCTAAAGAATTTCTGTCGACCTACATAGGCAAAATGAGGGGCGAAGACGTCACACCGGTTGGACCCGGCTATTCGGGGGCCGCGTGGCGCGCACTGCGATCGACCACATCGTCGCGCAGAAACTGGTCGAAGAACGTGTTCATGTCGCGCAGCTTCTGGATCGTGTTGGCGCGCCCGTACACGTAGTACGACTCCCCCGGAAACGCCTTGTAGCGGAAGATCTTGTACTCTTGATCGAGCGCGCGGGCAAAGTCGAGCGACGCCATTTCGGGGTCTTGCTGCTCGGGCCGCCAGGGCACCCTCCGCCCCTCGCCATGGATGAGGAACGTGGGCGCGGTCACGTCTTCGACGTAGTGGATGGGCGAGTGGCGACGGTACACGTCCTCATGCTCCGGGTACGTGCCGAGCTCGTAGTCGAGCAGCTTGATGTGCTGCAGTTCGGGCACGGTCCGGTGAAAGTCGGCCATGTTGCCGTAGCCCGAGATGGGAATGGCCGCCTGGAAGAGCTCCGGCGCGAACGCGACGGCC
>JAAAPH010000379.1 GCA_009908415.1 Bacteroidota bacterium | reverse complement strand
TGTGATCCGGTCCGAGGCCGCGTCGAGGGCCGCGAGGTAGTCGAGCACATCGGCGTAGACGGTGAATGCCTCGCCGAGCTCGTAGCCCAGGAAGTCAGCGGGGGCGGGGATATTGGCGTCATACGGGAGGGCGGGAGAGAAGGCGAAGCGCTCGGGCGTCAGGTCGACGTCCTGGGCCGGTGCGGGCAGGACGAGCAGCACCGCGAGGGCGAACGAGAGCGCGAGGCGGAGCAAATGGCGGGGCATGGCGGTCGGAGGCGGAGGGGGGAAGCAATGCGGATGCCTCCAATCTCGGCAACGCATCCCGCGTTTGCAACCAACCCTGTGCGAGCGCGCCCATCCACGAGGCATGCCGCTTCAGGCGTTGTCGGGCTCCGGGGCAGGCGCGCCCTGCCGCCACGCGTACGCCAGAAGGGCAACGCCGAGTGCAATGGCCGGCAGGCTCAGCAACTGGCCCATCTGGAGGGGCAGGGCGTCGGCGAACGGGGCCTGTTGCATCTTCACAAACTCGATGAAAAAGCGGGCCGTGAAGACGAGCGTGAAGAACAAGCCGCTCAGCAGACCGCGGGGCGTCTGGGGGCCGTACCGCCGGTACAGCGCGAGGAGCAGCGCGAAGATGAGCAGGTAGGCCAGCGCCTCGTACAGCTGCGCTGGGTGCCGCGGCGTGCTATCGACGCGTGCGAATACGAACGCCCACGGCAGGTCGGTCGGCACGCCGAGGATTTCTGCGTTGAACAGGTTGCCGAGCCGGATGAAGCAGCCCGTCAGAGCCACGGGGGCGGCGAGCCGGTCGATCAGCCAGAGCAGCGGCTGCTCCGGCCGCGATCGCGCGTACAGGTAGAGGGCACCGAGCACCCCGATGAGCCCGCCGTGACTCGCCAGGCCGCCCCGCTGCACCATGATGATTTCTAGCGGGTGGCTCAGGTAGTAGCCCGGGTGGTAGAACAGGACGTGGCCCAGCCGCGCCCCGATGATCGTGCCGAGCACGAGATAGATGAGCAGGATGTCGAGATCCGCTTCGGGCTTGTCCTCCCGCCGAAACACCCGCCGCATGAGATAAAAGCCGACGAGAAAGCCCAGTCCGAAAAGGAGCCCGTACCACCGGATCGAGAGCGGCCCAAGGCGAAAGATGACCGGCGAGACGTCCCAGTGAATGACGGCGGGGGCGAACATCGACAGAAAAGCAGGGCTACGAAGGGACAGGCGTAGGTGGGAGGACGAGACAACCCCTCCACGTTACTCGGAGGGGTCGGCACGACGGCAT
Organism: Bacteroidota bacterium; assembly: GCA_009908415.1. Taxonomy (GTDB): domain Bacteria; phylum Bacteroidota; class Rhodothermia; order Rhodothermales; family Salinibacteraceae; genus JAAAPH01. The sequence goes on along the minus strand of JAAAPH010000379.1, from coordinate 1,526 downwards.
TCAATCTCTCCATGACCGCTCGGTTTCGCACCTCGAATGGGCCGCTCGGGGCGGCTGGATCTAGATCGCCTCTAAATTGGGCCAGGGAGGGATCTATCGGTTTTTGGCATTCGTTGTGGCGCCCCATTCGCCCTGTGCCTCACTGTCTGCCCTCCCCTTCGTACATGCTGGATTCGGCCGTTTTCAGCGTCTTTCTCTACGCGCTCCTAACCGCCGTTGCCACCGGCTTGGGCGCGCTGCCGTTTCTCTTCGTCAAGACGATGTCGCGCCGCTGGCTGGGCCTCTCCAACGCCATCGCCGTCGGATTGATGGGGGCCGCCAGCTGGGGGCTGATCTATGAAGGGCTCAGCTACAGCGCGCCCCGCACCGTGGCCGGCATTCTGGCCGGACTCGCCTTTATCGTCGGCAGTCGAGCGGTCCTGGGCGAAGAGGGCGAGGTCGAGTGGGGCGAGGTGGACGAGGCCGACGCGATGAAGATCGTGCTCATCCTCGGCGTCATGACGCTGCACTCGTTTACCGAGGGCGTGGGCGTGGGGGTTTCGTTCGGCGGCGGCGAGGCCCTGGGCACGTACATCTCGCTCGCGATCGCCGTGCACAACATGCCGGAGGGGCTCGCCATCAGCCTGGTGATGATCCCGCGCGGCACCTCCGTGTGGAAGGCGGCCGGGTGGAGCATCTTTTCGAGCCTGCCGCAGCCGCTCATGGCCGTGCCGGCGTTTCTGTTCGTCGAGCTCTTCGAGCCGTTTCTGCCCGTCGGGCTCGGTTTTGCGGCCGGCGCGATGATCTGGATGATCTTCTCGGAGCTCGTCCCCGACGCGCTGGACGACGCGACGCCCAACACGGTCGCCATCACCGTCGTGCTCGCCATCTCCGCCATGATCGCGGTGCAGCAGCTTATCGAGGGGTGACGGAGACCGGCGCCGGCGCGGACGTGTCGGCGTGAACGAGCAGCCAGGGCGCCAGCACGTCGTTGAGGGTGTCTTGCTCGATGAGGAAGGCGTCGTGGCCATGCGGCGACGATAGCACCGACAGCCGACCGTTGGGAAGGGCGTTGGCCAGCTCGCGCTGCTCCTCCAGTGGATACAGCACGTCCGAGTCGATGCCGATGATGAAGGCCGGCTGCTTGATGGATTGCAGCACCTCCGGGTACGCCCCGCGTCCGCGCGCCACATCGTGGGAGTCCATCTGCTGTGTGAGACGGACGTAGCAGTTCGCGTCGAAGCGGCCTGTCAGTTTCTCGCCCTGATAGCGCAGGTAGCTCTCGGCGGCGAACGGGCCGTCGGGGGTACCGTTCGTCATCCGCTCGCGTCCAAACCGCTTCTCGAACGACGGGCGCGAGCGGTAGGAGATCATCGCCATCATACGCGCGGCGGAGAGTCCTCCGGTTGGCGGCTGGTCGGCGTCGTAGTGCCCGTCGTTCCAGTTGGGGTCGGCGTAGATGGCTTGCCGCTGCGCCTCGCTCCATCCGATGCACCAGGCGGAGTGGCGGCCGCCCACGGCAATCGGCACCAGGGCGCGCACGAACG
>JAAAPH010000021.1 GCA_009908415.1 Bacteroidota bacterium | reverse complement strand
AGGGGGCTACGAGGCCATCAGGGGGGCCCCCGTGTCCCCTGGAGCGTCGGACCGTGGCGGGCCGATCAGGACCAGGAAGAGCCCGGCCAGGATGATGAAACTGGCAGAGAGCACGCCGTACAGTGCGAGTGCGCCAACGTCGGGCGGGAGGTTGTAGCGGGCAGGTTTAATCAACTCCGCGAGGGCGAGTGGACTGAGGATGCCGGCGCCGACCACGAACAGGGCGGGTAGCCCCATCACACCGACGGGGTGACGGCGCAAAGCCAAGAGGGCCGCGATGACAAAGGCCGGCATGATAAAGCTCAGGTCGATAATATAAATCGAGTACAGGTGATCGATTTGGCGCCCGCTTTGCAACAGCGGCACGAGCTGGATGAACCAGATGATGTTGAACATCACGGCGATGACCAGCCCATACCCGGCCCCCAGGATACGGGTCCAGGACGGCACGGCCAGGCGAGCCGTTGCGTTGGTTGGGACGGTGGCGGCGCTGTAGACCAACGCGAATAGGCTCGCGCCGAAGACGACCAGGTACAGCGGGTAGAGCGCGTTGTACATGCGCTCGATGGCGTAAATGCCGTAGGCGTAGAACAGAAAGCCGAGGATGCCGTGGGCGACGATCCGCTTCCGAACGAGATTCGACCGGTTGGAAGCGGCCAGTAGTACCAGCACCACCGACAGCGCGATGGCGACGAGGTCTTGCGTGAACACGCCGGGGCGGATGGTGGCGGGAATTAACCCGTCGTACACCGACGGATGGAGGACACCGACGCCCGACGCGATGAGCGACAGCAGGGCGATCCCCAGCCAGAGCCATCGATTGAGGTTGATGGGCAGGGTCATCACGCTGGGTGCTGGTCTTGACAAGATGCGCGATGCCGAAAGATACAAACAGCCACCCCAATGGGCCAGCGGAGCATCTTCTGTAAACTCGCGATGCCTCAGCCGGTCGGTACCAAAGCGGGGACGACATTGACGACTACGTTCCCCGTCTTGTGGCCCTGGTCTACGTACGCATGCGCCTCCGCGATGCGCGCGAATGGATAACGTCGATCGATGATGGGCGTAAACCCGCCGGCTTCGGCCAGCGACGCCAGGAAAGCCAGATCCTCCGCGGTGCCCGAGGCCGCGCCGGCAATCACGTTCTTGTCCGTGGTGAGTGCGACCCAGGGCGCCTGCAGCATGCTGGGCAGCGAGCCGAGCACGAGCAGCAGGCGCCCGCCGTCGTCAAGGATGGGCTTGCTTCGGGCGAAGGGCAGTGTGCCCGCCGTGTCCACGATGATGTCAAACCGCTCGCCGCGGTCCACGACGTCCTCCTTCGTGTAGTCCACCACCCGGTCGGCCCCGAGCGACTGCACAAGGGCGACGTGGCCCGTGCTGCAAACGCCCGTCACGCGCGCCCCGAAATGCTTCGCCAACTGGACGGCCGCGGTGCCGACGCTGCCGGAGGCGCCGTTGACGAGGACGCGCTCGCCGCGTTGGATATTGCTCTCGCGCAGGAAGTAGAGCGCCGTCGTCCCGCCGAACGAGAGGGCGGCCGCCTCCTCGAACGTCAGATTTGAAGGCTTGTATGCGATGGCACCGTCGGCCGGCAGGGCGATGTACTCGGCGTGCGCGCCCATGGCGGCGTCGCTGTACGCGAAGACGGCGTCGCCGACGTCGAATCGTGTGACATCGGAGCCGACGGCTTCCACCACGCCGGCCAGTTCGGTGCCGAGGATGGGCTGCCGGGGACGGCGCAGTCCGAACATGAGCCGAGAGAGGAGCCGGAAGCCGGTGGGCACGTTGAGGCTGCGCACGCGCCAGTCGCCGGACGTGACCGTTGTCGCGTGGATGCGGATCAGGAGTTTATTCGCTGTGGGCGTGGGCCGTTCGACGTCTTGGAGCTGCACGACATCGGGCGCTCCGTACTCGGTGGCGATGGCGGCTTTCATGAGCATCGTGCGTGCGGCGTGGCAGCCGCCGTTAGACGGACGGGGAGGATGAGCTCCGATAATATCGGAACTGCGCAGCTAATCGTCTTGCCTAAACTGAAGCAACCCAGCCTACAAGAGGACGCCGTGTCTCGCGGTGTGGCACGCTATCCTCTCAAGAAAAGCCCCTTCTGCTTGACCTTAGCGTAATAAGAGCGCAGGGTTATGTAGCGGCTCGTTCCCGGCTTTCACGTACGGCCGATACGATTTCCTCAGCACTTACATCCGCTTCAACGGCGGGCACGTCCAAGGGCGATCCTTTACGCCGGTGCGGGCGAACCACATACTCCGCGCCGTCTTTCCGCCGAATGCGCACTTCTCCGGTCTCGCTCGCCTGGTTGAGCAGGGCGGCAAGTTTTCGCCGCGCTTCCGAATACGTGTATACTCTCATGAGTCGATCTCCAGCAGTTTTACGTTGGTCTGGCGCGCGGCCTCCTTCAGTCCGCCATCGAGCGTGAGGAGCGGCGCACGGTGCCGCTTTGCTACGCACAGCATGTACGCGTCGTAGGCGTAGATGTCTTGCTGGTTGGAAAGGCGAATCGCCTCATCAAGCTCGACCTCCACAAACTGAATGGGGATGTCGCGGTAATGCGCGGCCGCTTCGAGTGCCGTCTCCAGCCCAAGGCATTCGCGTTTGAACATGGCCGAGAACGCATTGCCAATCTCCCAACGGAGCGATCCAGGAGCAATGAGGTCTACATCTTCGGTATTCCGATCCTCTACATCTACACCGGCCGTACACGAAAATACAAACGCCCCACCCGGACGATCCAGGCAGGGCGCGGTGATTGCTCGCGATGTCGCCGCCGTTTAAGCCGTGGCCATCG
>JAAAPH010000139.1 GCA_009908415.1 Bacteroidota bacterium | reverse complement strand
CCGCTTTTTTGTGAGGGAAACCTTCGCCGGGCAAAACGTTAATGCAGAGAAATCAAACAGCTGTTTGACATGGCATTATGAGTCGCAACGCGCGCAAGACTGAAATCCTCCGCACGGCCGCCGGAGTGTTCCGTGAGAAGGGGTTTCATGGTGCGCGCATCCAAGACGTGGCCGATCGGCTCGGGATGCAGAAGGGAAGCCTTTATTACTACATCTCGTCGAAGGAAGACTTGCTGCGCGGCCTCGTCGAAGAGCCGATTCGCGCGATGAATCAAGAGGTGCGTGAACTGCTTGACACGGGCTATGCCCCCGCGCAAAAGCTCGCCCGCGTGATCGAGTTGCACCTGCGCTACTTCCAGGAGCACCGCGACATCTTTGGGATTTTCTTGCGCGAAGACATCGAGCTGCTCGACCAGACCTCAGATTCCGACCTGCGCGCGTTGCTCCGCACCTACGAAGACTATTGGGATGAGCTGCTCCAGGAGGGCATCGCAGACGGTGTCTTTCGCGAAGACATCGACCGGAGCGTCATCACGAAAGCCGTCATCGGGATGTGCAACGGTACGTTCACGTGGTTCAACCCGGACGGCCGGTATCCCATCCAGGAAATCGCCCGCCTGCTGGCCGACTTCGCCCTGCGGGGGGTGTGCAGGGAGGAGTCGGTTCCGTCCGAACGCATCGCTTCGCCGTAATCCCGAGATCGCTTCCATGCCCTCCCATGCCACGCCGCCCGTTGATGCCGTCGCCGACGGCGTACTGCGCCTCCGTGTGCCCGTCCCGTTCGGGCGGCTCGGCGACGTAAACGTGTATCTCCTGCAGGACAGAGACGGCTGGACGGTCATCGACACGGGCCTTAACATGCCGGCGGCCCGAGCGGTGTGGCGAGCCGGGTTGTCGAGCGCCGGCATCGACTTCGCCGATCTGCGGCGCATCGTGCTGACGCACAGCCACCCCGATCACCTGGGGCTGGCGGGCTGGTTGCAGCGCCAGGTTGACGCGGCCGGTGGTGCGGCGCCCGTGCTGCTCACGGAGCGGGAGCAGGAGCTGGCCCGCTACTGGTCGGCAGCCGCGGCGAGCGACGAACCGTTGAAGCAGCTCTTTCGCCGGTGCGGCGTGCCGGAGGCGCTGCTCGATAGCGTGGCAGAGGATCTGCGCCGCCTCCGGCAGGCTACGCGGCCGCATCCGACGGAGGTGCGCCCGCTTCGGTTCGATGAGCCGCTTCGGGTGGGGGACCGGCGCTTTGACGTGCTGCACACGCCCGGGCATAGCGATGGACACGCCGGGCTGTACGACGGCGCGGACCGGTTGCTGCTCGCCGGCGACCACGTGTTGCCACACATCACGCCGACCATCAGCCGATGGCCCTCGACGGCGCCCAATCCGCTAGGGCGCTACCTGCAGGCGCTCCGGGCGGTGGAGCGGCTCGACGTGCGGCGCGCCCTGCCCGGTCACGGCGAGGTCATCGACGACTGGCCGGCGCGGCTGCAGGCGCTCTGCACGCATCACGCCGACCGCCTCGCCTCACCGCCATGGAGCGGGCCGTAGGGGCCGAGGCGACGGTCTTCGATGTCGCGCAGCGGACGTTTGAGCTGGACGCCCTCAACGCAGGCGAGACGCGGTTCGCCATTGCCGAAACCTTGGCGCATCTCGATTATTTGGTGGTCGCGGATCGGCTGCGACGTTGGGGCGCTCCGGTCTGGTATTTTGAACCGGTTGCCGCCGCTCGGTCCGCTGCCTGATCCACGTACCGCCCATGCGCCCTGCACACGCGTTGTGCATCCGCTTGTCCTTTGCCTCCCAACCCCTCCATGCCATGGCTGCCCCCGAAACCATTGACGAACTCATCGATCTCTATCCGGAGTACTTTCAGCCCAACGAGGCCGAGGGCGTCGACGGGGTGGTGCAGCTTGACCTCGACGGCGACGGCGGGGGGGCGTACTACCTCGTGATCGAAGACCAGACGCTCGATATCCGCGAAGGAACGCACGACGACCCAACCGTCACCATCCGCACGACGGCCGAGCGGTGGCTCAAGATCAACCGCGGTGAGGCTAGCCCAATGACCCTGATGATGATGGGGCAACTCACCGTGGACGGCTCGCTCGCGATGGCGACGAAGTTCCAGTCCCTGTTCGACCCGCGCTGAGTACCCCATGCCAGAGAGGCGAGCCGAGCCGGCGCGAATGCCTCGCATGCCCTGCGGTGCCGGCCGGTGGCAGGCTGTTGCAGCCCGCGACGGCATTGAGTCCATGCCGCGTCCCATTTTCTGCCGCTCGACCCGTACTTTGCAAGCAACTCGGTTGCCTCCATACACCGAACGCCGAATTCAGCCACACTATGCCTTTCCTGATCTACGGGGCCTATGGATACACGGGATCGCTCGTCGCGCGCGCGGCCGCCGCGGCGGGAATGACGCCCACGTTGGCCGGGCGGGACGACGGGCGGTTGCGCGCCCTGGCCGAAGACCTCGTGGTGCCGTATCGCACCTTCGCATTGTCCGACGACGAGGCCCTCGATGCAGCGCTCGAAGACACCGAGCTTGTGCTCCATTGCGCGGGCCCGTTCACGCACACGGCCGAACCGATGGTGAACGGCTGCCTGCGAACGGGAACGGACTACCTCGATATCACCGGCGAAATCGAGGTGTTTGAGCGGCTCGCAGCGCTCGATGGGCCGGCGCAAGCGGCCGGCGTGATGTTGCTTCCAGGCGTCGGGTTTGACGTCGTGCCCAGCGACGGCCTCGCGGCTCATCTGCACGGCCGGCTTCCGGACGCCGCGCAGCTGGAGATCGCCATCTTTGGGAGGGGGAGC
>JAAAPH010000324.1 GCA_009908415.1 Bacteroidota bacterium | reverse complement strand
AGCACCACGACGATACCGCTCTGCAAGCTCCCCGTGTTCTTCGTCCCCGTGACGCTAACTCCCGTCAGCAGGAGCGCCGTGACCAGGGCCACGCCTGATACCGACACGTCGAGCCCGACACCGAGCGTCCGCACAATGTCGGCCAGGTAGTAGCCGAAGCCCATCAGGTAGAAGGCCGAGGCGAAGACGAGTCCCAGCCACTGCCCGATGCCCACCATGGCGCCCAGTAGCGTGCCCATGCCTCGCGAGATGAAGTAGTATCCGCCGCCGCTCTCGGGCATGGCGGTGGCCAACTCCGACGTGGGCAGGGCCACGAGCAGCGCGATGATGGCCCCGATGGCAAACGACCCCATGGCCGCCGGACCGGCTTCGCCCGCGGCCAGGCCCGGGAACACGAAAATGCCGGCCCCGACCATGGTGCCCGTCCCAATCGCGAGCGCCTGCGATAGGCTCAGCGTCCGCTCCAGTTCGCCACGCGCGTGGCGCGCCTCCGATGATGCATCCGTCATCCCCTGATCGGACATCAGATTCGCGTGAAGTGAACCAACATGAATACGGGACCTGTCCCACGAGCAATGGGCCCCGTTGATTCACGAAGCGCCAGTTTGTTCGTTCAGGTACATACTCCTCTCCATACAGGGACGCTATTCATGAACATACACAATCGCACAGTGTGGATCACAGGCGCCTCGTCGGGCATTGGCGAGGCGCTGGCCTACGTGCTCAGCGAACGGGGAGCGCGGCTCGTGCTCTCGGCCCGCCGCGCGCCGCAACTGCGCGAGGTGCGTGCGGCCTGCACCGATCCGGACCGCCACATTGTGGCCCCGCTCGACCTGGCCGATGCCTCGACGCTGCAGGCCGCTGTGGCGGATGTGCACGATCGCCGGGGCCCCACCGATATCCTCGTGCACAGCGGCGGCATCAGTCAGCGCTCGCTGGTCAAAGACACCGACCTGGACGTGGACCGCCGCATCATGGAGGTGAACTACTTCGGCACGATTGCGCTTACGAAACGTGTGCTGCCCGCCATGCTGGAGCGCGGACGCGGGCACCTCGTCGTCATCAGCAGCGTCGTCGGCAAATTTGGGACGGCGCACCGTTCGGCGTATGCGGCCTCCAAACACGCGCTGCACGGCTTCTTCGACTCGCTCCGTGCCGAAGTCCACGACGACGGCCTGCGCGTGACGCTCGTCTGCCCGGGCTTCGTCAAGACCAACATCGCCCACAACGCGCTGACCGCGGACGGCGTGCCGCTCAGTGCGAAGAAGGATGAGGTGCAGGAGATCGGCATCCCGCCGGCGCAGTGCGCGCGCCAGATCGCGGACGCCATCGAGCGGGAAAAAGAGGAAGTCTACATCGGCGGCTGGGAGACGCTCGGCGTCTACGCAAAACGCCTCGCCCCGACGCTCTTCAACCGGGCGATCCGGCAGATGAACGTGTAGCGAGGGCGCGTTGCGCGTTCGGCGAGGCGCGGTCTCACTGTCCCGACGCGGGCTGCTCGACCGGCGCGAGCGGCACGTACGGCTGGGCGTGCTGCCGAGGGATGAGGTGCAGCGCCTTCTGCCGCCCGTCGATGTAGCGGACGGCGTCGCCGTCGAAGAATGCGTCCTCTTCGAGCTTGACGAGAATCTCTTGCTCATCCCACTCGGGAATGTTGACGGCGGCGTTCAGCTCGATGGAGTACGCGGTGTTGGCATACAGCGGATAATCGCCCTTTCCCGGCACGCCGCCTTGCTGGTCCCACAGCCCGATGGTCGGCCCGGCGCCGTGGCCGTGGAACCCGATGGGATGCGTGTAGATGGACGCATCGATGCCCTCGCTCTCGGCTTGATCGAGCGCCGCCGCCAGAATCTCGTTGCCCGAGCGGCCCGTCTCGAACTGGCTCGTCAGGATGTCCTGCAGGCGGTTGCCCGTGGCGAGGGCGTCCTCTAGACCGTCCGGCGCCTCCGACTCGCCGGGCTTGAGCACGTAGGCGTGCTGCTGCGTGTCCGTGTTGAGGCGGAGGTACGTGATGCCAAAGTCGACGTGCAACAGGTCGCCGGGCTGGATCACCGTCGCGTCGGGACGGGACGAGAAGTCGTCCTCCTCCCCGGCGTCGGGCCGCCCCCCAGGAGCACTTGCTTCGCTGCGCTGCACGGATACGCTCGGATGAAACCAGGCCGTCAGGTTGAGGTCGCGGATGCGTTCGCGGTACCACCACTGCACGTCGGCCGTCGTCGTGATGCCGGGCTGGATGACCTGCTCGGAGAAGCCCTCGGCGATGATGGCGTGAGCCATGCGCACGATCTGCGGGTAGACGGCCATCTCGGCGTCCGTGCGCGTCTCCAGCCAGCCGATGGCCAGGTTCTCACCGGACACGATGCGGTCTCGGTACGTCGCGGGCAGCGCCGCCGTCAGGCCATCGAACTCGGTGTCCGTCATCCCGTCGGCCAGGGCGAACGTCTCCGAGCGGTTCACGGCGATGGCCTGCGGGTCGCGCTCCTCGATGACCTCCGCGAGCCGGGCCCACTGGTCGGGCTGCTCCTCCTTGTCCCACGCGCTCTGAAAAAACTCGCCGATGTCGTAGCGCGCAATGGCGAGCCGCTCGACGCCCTCGTCGGGGCCGCGGTCGTAGAAGACGAGAATCGTGCGCCGCCGGGCCGACTGCCACGTGGCCGGCAGCATGGTTTCGATGATAGGGTCTTCGTTGTACTCCCGCGCGCTGACGATCCATAGGTCGATGCCCTCGCGCCGCATCAGCATCGGCACGACGGTGTCAAAGCGGTGGGCCAGCCAGCGGTTGACGACCTCAGCGCGCTCTTCCATTGGCAGGAT
>JAAAPH010000259.1 GCA_009908415.1 Bacteroidota bacterium | reverse complement strand
GCGGGCGTGCAGCTGCGGTGGCGGACGGCCTCGGAGACGAACAACGCCGGCTTCGCCGTCGAGCGGCAGGTGGGCGGGGGCGCGTTCGCCGAGGTCGGCTTCGTCGAGGGCGCCGGCACCACGAGCCAGCCGCGCCGCTACCGCTTTACCGACGACGCCGTGCCGTTCGAAGCCGAAACGGTTGCATATCGCCTCAAGCAGGTCGACACCGATGGCACGTCCACGCACAGTCCGGAGGTGGAAATCCGGCTCGACGCGCCGGATCGGCTCGTGCTGCACGGCAACTACCCCAATCCCTTCGCACAGCAGACGACGATTCGCTACGCGCTGCCCCAAGCGGCCGACGTGCACCTGGCCGTGTACGACGCGCTGGGCCGCCATGTCGCTACGCTCGCTGATGAGGAGCAGGCCGCCGGGCGCAAGCAAGTCACCTTCGACGCCCGCCGCTTGCCAAGTGGCATCTACTTCGTCCGTCTCCGCGCTGACGGTCGCACGGCCACGCGCCAGATGACCGTCGTGCGATGAGCGAACGAGGCATCATGCTCCCTCGGCCATCGAAAATCCAAAATCGTCATTCGCCACTCCCTACAGCGCCCACGTCACGAGCTCGGGGTAGAGGATCATCGCGATCAGGCCGATCGTCTGGATGACGATGAAGGGGATGGCGCCGCGGTAGATTTGCCACGTACTGACCTCCGGCGGGGCCACGCCGCGCAGGTAGAACAGCGCGAAGCCAAAGGGCGGCGTCAGGAACGAGGTCTGCAGGTTCATCCCCACCATCACGCCAAACCAGACGAGCGCGATGTCGGCCGTTTCCCCGAAGCCGGGCGGCAAGAGCTGCGCGGCGGGCACCACGAGCAGCGGGATGATGATGAACGCGATCTCGAAGAAATCGATGAAGAAGCCGAGGATGAAGATCGTTAGGTTGGCTACGATCAGAAAGCCGATCACGCCGCCCGGCAGGCCGGTGAGCACCTCCTCGATCCAGAAGTCGCCCCCGAGGCCGCGAAAGACGAGCGCAAAGGCCGTGGAGCCGACGAGGATGAACATGACCATCGTAGTGAGGCGCGCCGTCTCGTCCATCGTGCCGCGCAGGGCGTCCATCGTGAGGCGTCCGTTGGCGGCGGCGAGGACGAGCGCCCCGAGCGCCCCGAGCGCGCCGGCCTCCGTGGGCGTCGCGATGCCCGCGAAGATGCTGCCCAGGACCACGATGATGAGCAGAAGGGGCGGGAGCATGACGAGGAGCACGCGTCGGAGGAGCGTCCCCGTTGCGATGTCGCGTGCCGCTTTGGGCAGTGCCGGGGCGTCCTCGGGCCGTAGAAACGCCACGGCGGCGGCATAGGCGCCGTACAGGCCGGCCAGGAGGAGACCCGGCACGAGCGCGCCGATGAAGAGATCGCCCACCGAGATGCCGAGCTGGTCGGCGAGCACGATGAGCACGATACTCGGCGGGATGATTTGCCCGAGCGTACCGGCCGCCGTAATCACGCCCGTCGACAGCTCCTTCGAGTAGCCGTATTGCAGCATCACGGGCAGCGAGATCATGCCCATGGCCACCACCGAGGCGCCCACGACGCCGGTGGCCGCCGCGAGCAGCGCGCCGACGAACACGACGGCAATGGCGAGCCCACCGCGGAGCGCCCCGAAGAGCTGCCCGATCGTCTTGAGCAGGTCTTCGGCCAGGCGCGACTTCTCCAGCATGGTGCCCATGAAGATGAAGAAGGGCACGGCCAACAGCACGTAGTTCGACATCACGCCAAAGACGCGGTCCGGGAGCGCCATGAGCAGCGCCCAGTCGAACAGCCCGACCTCCACGCCAATGCCGGCAAACAGCAGCGCCGTGCCGCCCAGGGCAAACGCGACCGGGTAGCCCGAGAAGATGAGCGCGAGCGCGCCGACGAACATCAGCGGCGCGAGCCAATCACCAGCCATGCGAGGGTCGAATTGCGAGTTGCGAGGGGCGAGTTATGAGGATCTGGAGCCGGCCGATCGTCATGCGTCCTCCGGCTGTTGCTCGTCACTGTCCGCCTGGCCACGGAGAACAGCCACCTGCCGGATGGTAAACGCCACGCCCTGCACGATGAGCAGCAGGAACGCAATGGGGATGATGGTCTTGATCGGATAGCGCGGCAGGCCGCCGGGGTCGGGCGACTGCTCCCAGACGGCCCACGAGTTGCGCACCATGGGCCACGACATCACGAGCATGACGAGGCTGAACGGGAAGAGGAAGAGCAGCGTCCCCAAGAGGTTGATCCAGGCGCGCCCGCGCCTAGAGAGCGACTCGTAGACGACGTCGACGCGCACGTGCACGTCATGCTTCAGCCCGTACGCGGCGCCGAGCAGAAAGACGAGGCTGAACAGATACCACTGCAACTCCAGCCACATGTTGGAGCTGAGGTTTAGCCCAGTGTACTGCTCGGTGTACCGCGCGATGGCGTTGTACGAGCCGATCAGCACCATGGCCAGCGTCAGCCAGTAAACGAACCGCCCCGTGCGCTCGGCGAAGCGGTCGAAGGTGGTAGCAAGGCGAAGCCAGCGCTGCATGGGCGAGACCGGGGTGGGGCTGCAGAAGAATGCGCGGTGCGTGTCGAGGATACGGGAGAACGCATCGATCCTCAAGAGGCAGGCAGGCGGCCGGCGGCGGCACGCGACCCAGTTTCACATTCGAGCCCCCTTTTGTATGATGAGGACATCGCCTCTTTTCCATTGATCCCCTGGCCGGTCAGGGGCTTGTTATCATGCGACATGTGATCGTTTTCCTGGTTCTCATTGGATGCATTGGCTACCCCACGACCGGGTCCGCACAGCCGCTCACCG
>JAAAPH010000185.1 GCA_009908415.1 Bacteroidota bacterium | reverse complement strand
CCAAGACGGCGGTCCGATCACGGTGCCCGACCAGCCCGGCGACATCCAGATCAGCCAGGACGGCCGCCTCCAACTCAACGGCCGCGAATTCGGACGCCTCCGCGCGGTCCGCTTCGACGACCCGCTCCGCCTCGAGCGCCGCGAGGGGGCCACGTTTGCCGCGCCCACGACGGTGCCCATCGAGATGGACGAGCCCACCATGTTGCAAGGCCAGCTGGAGGCGAGCAATGTGAATCCCGTCGAAACGATGACGGACATGATCACGCATTACCGCCTGTTCGAGACGCAGCAGCGTATGATGCGCACGTCCGACGAACTCCTCGGCCGCGTCAGCAAGGACCTGGGCACCTTCTAATTCCCGGGGTCCTCACGCGCCCCTTTGCTTCTCTGACTCACCAACCTCCCTTTCTCCTCCATGCTCCGTGCACTGAACACCGCCGCGCTCGGCATGAACGCCCAGCAGCGGAACGTCGACAACATCGCCAACAACATGGCGAACGCCAGCACGAACGGGTACAAGCAGACCCGGCTCGTCTTTCACGACCTGATCTACCAAAACATCCAAACGGGCGGCCAGAACGAGGCCGAGGGCAATGCGGCCCCGGCCTCGCTCCAGATCGGCCACGGCGCTGCGCCCGTCGCCTCCGTCCGCGACTTTCGGCAGGGCGGCCTCAAGCAGACGGGCAACAACCTCGACGTGGCCATCAATGGCGAGGGCTTCCTGCAAATCCGGCGGCCCGACGGCAGCATCGCGTACACCCGCGACGGCAACTTCAACCTCGACGCCGAGGGCAACATCGTGACGCACTCCGGGCTCATGTTGGAGCCGGACCTCAACGTCCCGCCCGAAGCCACCAACGTCCGCATCAGCCAGGATGGCGTCGTGACCGCCGAGTTTGAAGGCGACCCCGTGGGCGTGGAGCTCGGCCAGATCGAGCTCGCCCGCTTCGCCAACGCCGGCGGCCTCGAACCGATCGGCGGCAACCTCTTCGAGCAGACCGCCGCCAGTGGCCCCCCGACGATCGCCACGCCCGGGCAAGACGGCATGGGCTACGTCCGGCAAGGCTTCTTAGAAACGTCCAATGTTAATATCGTCCGCGAGATGACCAACTTAATCGAGGCGCAGCGCGCGTACGAGATCAACTCGAAGATGGTCACCACGACGGAAGACATGCTGCAGATCGCCAACAACCTGAAACGCTAATTGAAGACGGCCGACGGCGGACCGTCGCCCCGCGCGAGGTCGCTGAACCGGCCGCCCGCCGTCGACCCTCTGCGGGCCCCCCCCCCTGAGCACTGCTCGATGATGAATCGCTGCCCCCACGTGTTGATTGCGTCGTTCCGCGTCCTGCTGGTCGGATGGATCGGATGGATGGCGCTGGCCCCCACCGCGAGCGCACAGCCCGCAAATGCGGACGCGCTGCGCCAGGCGACGCGGGCCGCCCTCGCCGCATCGTTCGCCGATGAAATGCACCGGCTCGACATCCAGGTCAAGCGCGCCTCGGGCGAAGCGGGCACTGTCGACCAGCCGCGGGTGGCGTTCCGTGCGCTCGACGAGCTGCCGCGCGGCTCGGCACAGGTGCGCGTCTTCCGCCGGGAGGGCGACCGGTGGACGCGCGCCGGCTGGGCGCTCCTCTACGTGGCCCACTACGACTCCGTCTTGGTGGCCGACCGCACGCTCAGCCCCGGCGACCGGGTGGCCCGCGCCGATGTGCGGACCCGCTGGCGCGAGACGACCCGCTTCCGCGGCACACCGCTCACGGCCTCCGCCTTTGAGCGCCACGACGCGCTCTACGCCGCCCGCCACCTGCGCGCCGGCCGGCTGTTGCGCCAGGGCGACGTGCGCCCGCCCTACGCCGCCGACACGGGCCAGTCCGTCACCGTGCAGTACCAGCGCGGCGCGCTCCAGATGATGATTCGCTGCAAGGCCCGCGAGCCCGGCTTCGTGGGCGACGTGATCCAGGTGTACGCGCCCGACAACGACACCGCCTACCGCGTGCGCCTCGTCCGGCCGGGCCGCGCCACGTGGATCGAAACCCTTTAATCTCACCGACCCAACTTCGCCTCATGCTTCGCCTCCTTCCCCTCCGCTTTGCTACTGCCCTCGCCGTGTTCGCCCTTGCGGGGTGGCTCCTCCCCCCGCCGGCCGCGGCGCAGTCGCTCTACGCCGACGCGCGGGCCCGCCAGCCTGGCGACGTGCTGACCGTGCTCCTCTCCGAAAGCACGTCGGCGCAGCGCGAGTCATCCTCGCAAAACCAATCCAACTCCAGCCTGGGCGGCAGCGGCACGGCCGATGGCCCCAGCATCGCCGGCACGTTCGGGCTCGACGCCGAGTTCAGCAACGCCTCCGAGCGCCTCCGAGAGCGCCAACGAGACCGTGCAGAGCGACCTCCTCCAGGGCACGCTCACCGTTAGCGTGGCGGAGGTTGACGACGCGGGCAACCTCGTGATCGAAGGCGAGCGCCGCCTCAACGTGAACGGCGTGACGCACTTCATGCGCGTGACGGGCACCGTGCGGCCGTTCGACATCCGCACCGATAACACGCTCTTCTCTTATCAGATTGCCAACGCCGACATCGAGTACCGCCGCGACGGCCTCATTCAGCGCTATGCGGGCCCGGGCTTCTTCGCGAAGGCCGGCGCCGTGGTGGTGTTGGGCGCTGCTATCTTCTTTGGCGCGCAGTGACGCTGGGAAAGGAAGAAATGGAGCCGATGAGACGACGAGACGACGCATCAAGGAGGAGCGCCTTCATCGACTCCTCGTTTCCCCGACTCCCCGTCTCCTCACGTCCTCATCTTCTCACTTCCTCGCCTCTCCCAC
>JAAAPH010000277.1 GCA_009908415.1 Bacteroidota bacterium | reverse complement strand
GCTCGGTTACGGCGGTGACCAGCTCTTGCCCGAGCGCCGGCTGGCGGCGTCGGAGCGCCGCTATCTGTGGAGCTTCGTCGGCAAGCCGGTGGGCTCGCGGCCGGAGATGCTGCGCGAGCTGGCGCCGGCGCGGCCGAACTCCGCCTTCGTGCCAGGCTGGGGCGGCGTCGGCGAGGGCGACCGCATCGACTACCCCGACTACCAGCATCTGCTCGCCGACAGCGCCTTCGCCCCGGCTCCGATGGGCAACATCATGCTCGAGACCAACCGCGTCTACGAGGCCCTCGAGCACGGCGCGATCCCGATCCTCGAGCGGCGGCCGTTGATCGACTATTTCGGCCATCTCTTCGGCCGCCATCCGCTGCCGACGGTGAGGTCCTGGAGCCGGGCGCGCGAACTCGTGAACGACTGGCACCGCCGGCCCGAAGCGACCGACGCCCTGCAACGGGAGATCCTCCACTGGTGGGCGGAGGAGAAGGCGAGCTGGCGTGTCCGCGCGCAGGAGTTCGTGCGTCGCGGCATGCGCGGCGAGCTCGAGGACGAGCTGGCCGCCTGGAGCGTGACCTCGAATCGCGCGCTACGTCAGCTGGCGGCGGGACTCGAGCTCGCCCGCCATCATTCGCTGCCCGCCTTGGGCCGGCGTTTGTCGGTGAGCGTCGCTCGTTGGCGTAAAAACGGTACCGTCATCGCCCACCGTGCGCACCGTTAGGACGTCGGATTCGCGAACCCCGCACCTACGCCGTGCCGCCCTCGGCAACCATGGCGCACCGCCGCGCCTCTGCTGACGACGGCGACGCTCGGCCATTCGCCGTGCTGTCGACCTACGCCTTGCCCGCGTTTCTCTCGGGCGTGCTGGCGCTGCCGACGATCAGCAACTATTTGTTCGGCGGGAACCCCTACCTCGTCGCGAGTTCCGTCTTCACCTTTCTCCCCGCCCTGGCGTGGCTCGTGCTCGCCACCCCACCTACCGCGGGCCATCTCAGGCGGACGCTGCTGTTGCTCCTCGTAGCGGCGGTGCCGCTCGTCGTTTCGGTCTTCGTCCATTTACCGAACTACGACGTCGTCGAACTGCAGCAGACACTCGTGCGCATCTTTGCGCTCGTCGTCTACATGGCGCTGGCCGCCCTTTTGGTTTGCCAAAGCGACGACCGCCTGATCGCGCGAACGTTCGGCCTGATGGGCCTGTGGATGCTCGGCCTGTTCGCCGTGTCTTCGGCGCTCGACCCGCTCTTCGTCTGGGGGCGGTTCATGCCGGGGAACATGCAGCCGAACTGGTGGGGCGAGGTCCTCCTCGCGGCGACCTTCGGCGCGGCCTTCGTGCCGACGCGGCTGTTGCGTTACGGCCTGATGGCGGTGGCCTTCGCCGGCCTCGTCCTCGTCCAGTCGCGCAGTGGCATGGTGGGCGCCTTCTTCGTCGCGGCGTTCGCCGTGCTCCACCACGAGGGCCTGCGCCGGCTCGCGATCGTGGGCGGGATCGCGGTCTTCGCCCTCCCGTCGCTCTACGTCCTCCTCGATGTCGGCATGGGGCTAGGGATCAAGCAGGCGCTCATCGGCTTCGTGGCGAGCGATGTGCTGCTTCTGGACGATCCGCGCCGAGGTCTCGACAGCGGCGCCACCGGCCGCGCCGAAGGCTGGCTCGTGGCCCTTCGGATGTTCGCCGAGGCGCCGTTCCTCGGTGCCGGCCTGGGGGTCAGCAGCGAGCGCGTCGCGGACGTCACCGGTGAGGCCCTCCACAACGGTCATCTCATTCTGCTCAACGACCTGGGCGTCATTCTCTACGGAATAGTGTCGACCGTCATCGTCGGCGCGTTGGTTCGCCTCGTGACCGGCGGCGATCTGCGTTTGCTCGGCTTGCTTTTGGGTTATCTGATCGTCTTGCTGGTGCAACCGCGCTCCATCAACGTCAGCGTCGTGCCGATGTTGGCCTGGATCGTGATCGCCATGGCTTGGCTCACGCCCCGGCGCCGCGAGCCGGCGAGTTCCGCAGCTCCACCGCGCCCTCGCCTGCCCGGCCGGCGCTGGCAGCGCGAGCCCGTCAGGGCGCCGGCGGCCGGACGGCGGGCGGCGCAACGCTGATGCCGAGGCACCGCGCCGACGTCACCACACCAGCGCCCAGAACTGATCGCAGACGGTGAAGGCGACGGCGAAGGTGACGACGCCTGCCGCAAGGCCGAGCCCGACCGTGCGCCACATCGCGATTCCCATGCGTTGCCGCACGGCATAGGCCGGGACGATGAACATCAACAGCGCGTCGAGGGCGCCCACGGTGGCGAGGAGACCGTAAGCCCCGAACAGGCTGGCGGCGGCGTAGCCGAAGAGACAGTAACCCAGGACGTTGAGCGTCGCCGGTCGGGCGAGCGCGCGGCTCTCACCGCCGAAGCGCAGGAGGTTGACGACGAAGAGCCCGAGGCTCCAGGCCCCGGTGTGCAACGTGACGAGGCCCAGGAGCACGAGGTCGACGGGCACTTCGCCGCCGGTCCAGACCTCGTAGATGACCTCGCCGCTGCCCATCAGCGCGCCGGCGATGCCGCCGGCGAGCACCGCACCGACGAGCATGCCGAAATGGTCGATTTGGCGGCGTCGACGGTGATCCTCCTGGATACGCAGCCGGTTGGCCTCCATCGCCACGAGCCCGACGATCGGACTCGTCAGCAAACGCATCATGTTCGTCGCCGTGCGGGCCAAACCGAACTGAACGACCTGCAGGTTCGGCACGTTGACGAGGCCCAGGATCAACATGATCGCGTTCGAACTGACGATGTCGGCCGCCTGCGGCACTCCGTAATCGTAAATGTCGCGCCGGGACGGCACACTTTGGCGACAGACACGGAT
>JAAAPH010000130.1 GCA_009908415.1 Bacteroidota bacterium | reverse complement strand
CGGCTTCCTGGAGCTCGATTTCGTCGGCAGCTTCGCCCTGCAGGCGGATTTGCTCTACAGCCAAAAGGGAGACGAAAACGAGGTGGGAAGCGGCACCGACCGGACGCTTTTCGAGGTCAAGCTCAATTACGTTGAGGTGCCGGTGATGCTCAAGCTGCAGGGACCGCTGTTGGGCAACGCCGAGGCCAACTTTTATGCGGGGCCGTCTTTCGCCTTCAAGGTGAGTGAAGCGACGGAAGGACAGGCGCCCGGCACCCTGATCCGCGGCACGTTTGCCAAACGCACCGACATCGGCGCGGCCCTCGGCATCGAATTCGTGATCGGATTGGGCGGGCCGCAGTTCCTCCTCGACCTGCGCTTCACGCCCGGCTTCTCAACCATCCGGGACGACGCGGTGATTCAGACCGAACGGGACAGCTTCGAAATCCCCGATCCCGAGGCGACCAACAGCACCTTCTCGGTGATGGCAGGCATCTCGCTATAAAGGCAAATCCGCCGGCCGGCTACCTTTTTCAGGCCGAGCTGTCGTCTGCTGCGTCCCCGAGCACGTCACGGACACGAGTGGGCTTCGCATCCGGAAGCTGCTCGATGGAGAGCGTATCATCCAGACCCGCCAAATGGCGCGTCCGATAGACCGCGTCGGACGGAGCACGGTGCACCTCTACCTGCGTCGCGCTCAGGTTCACGATCCACACTTCGGGAATCCCGGCCTACGCGTAAAGCGGCAGCCTCGTCTCCCGATCGTGCGTCAGGCTGGAGTCCGCCACCTCCACGAGGAGCAGGACGTCGCCGGGTCGAGGGGCACGGTCCGTTGCTGTCGTCAGCACCACGTCCGGCTCGTTGTGCTCGTCGATGCGCACGGGATTTTGGACGCTGACCATGATTTCAGAATGAGTGCGCTCCACGAAAAGGCGCGTCAGCCGGTGGATGCACGCGATGTGCGGATCTCCGGTGAGCGACATAGGGATGAGTTGGCCGTCGATGAGTTCGAGGCGGTCGTCTTCGTGGAGGATGCCAGCGCGGAGCATCGTTTGCACCTCATCGGAGGTGAAACGCCGCGGTTGCACGCGGATCGCAGGATGAGAAGCGACTTCAGCCATGGGTTCGATACGGACCGATCCGAGGTCGGATGGTTACCGCTATGAACGCTGATGGAAAAGAAACGGTTCGAGGCAGCAACGCTCAAGGCGCCTCCTCCTGGGCCGCGTCGGCGTACTTCTGTGCCCGCTTGATGACCTCCTCGTCGACATCCCGCTCGCGCCACTGTTCGAGCCGCTCGGCGATCCGTTGCTCATAGCCTTGGTCGGTGGGCGCGTAGAAGTAGGTGCCCTGCATGTTCTCGGGCAGGTACTGTGCGGGGACGTAGTGGTCGCGGTAGGCGTGCGGGTACTTGTAGCCCTTTCCGTGGCCGAGGCCCTCCTTGTCGCGATTCGCGTCTTTGAGGTGATTGGGCACGTCGCCCGTCTGCTCGTCCTCGACGTACTGCAGCGCATCAAAGTAGGCGAAGGCGGTGTTCGACTTCGGCGCGGTGGCCAGGTAGAGGCAGCACTCGGCGAGCAGAAACTGGCCCTCCGGCATGCCGACGTACTCGAAGCCTTGCGCGGTGCTCTGAGCGACCTGCAGTGCGCGCGGGTCGGCCAGGCCTACGTCTTCGGCGGCAAAGATGAGGAGGCGGCGCAGGATGAAGCGCGGGTCCTCGCCGGCGTAGATCATGCGGGCGAGCCAGTAGAGGGCCGCGTCGGGGTCGGAGCCGCGGAGGCTCTTGATGAACGCGGAGATCGTGTCGAAGTGGGCGTCCCCCTCCTTGTCGTAGAGCACCGCACGCTGCTGGATCGAGTCCTCGGCCACCTGCAGGTCGATGCGAATCGTGTCGCCCGCGTCGGGCGCGGTGGTTTCGACGGCCAGCTCCAGCGCGTTCAGGACGGAGCGGGCATCGCCGTTCGCCGTGCCGATGAGGTGGTCGAGCGCGTCCTCGGTGATCTGCACGTCGAGGTCGCCGTAGCCCCGCTCGGTGTCGGTGAGCGCCATGGCGGCCACCTGGCGCAGGGCGTCCTCGTCCAGCGGCTTCAACTCGAAGACGCGCGAGCGGCTCACCAGTGCGTTGTTCACCTCGAAGTATGGGTTTTCTGTCGTCGCGCCGACGAACACGACCGTGCCGTTCTCCACGTGCGGCAGCAGCGCGTCCTGCTGGGCCTTGTTGAAGCGGTGCACCTCGTCGATGAACAGGATCGTCCGTTGCTGGTGGTGCTTCAGCCGGTTCTTCGCCTTCTGGATGGCCTCACGGATGTCCTTCACGCCGGAGAGCACCGCGTTCATCGACGTGAAGTGCGCTTCCGTGGTGTTGGCGATAATGCGGGCGAGCGTGGTTTTGCCCGTGCCGGGCGGGCCGTACAGCAGGAGCGACGTCACGCGGTCGGCCATGATGGCGCGGCGGAGCAGCTTGCCTTCGCCGAGGATGTGATCCTGGCCGACGAACGCATCCAATGTGCGCGGGCGCATCCGGTCGGCGAGCGGAGCGCGCTCTTGGCGGGCCTGTTCGGCCTGGGCGTCAAAGAGATCGGGCATGGGACGTAGCGCATGGGAGGAGGGTGCGGGGCGGCAGCGAGGGCGAGGGCGTTCCGGCCGCCCGAGCCTGCGAACACGCAAACACCTGAGGCGGCGTCGGGTTTTCACAATCCGCCACCGGTTCGCTCAGACAGGGCGGCGGGGGACGGCGCGGGTTGGCTGCCGCTGCGGTCGCGCGCGGGCAGGGCGTCGAGGAGGCGCCACACGCGCTGCTGCCGCGGACTTGGCCCTTGCTCCAGCGCCTCCAGGCTGCGGAGCGCCGCCGTGAGGAGGGAGTCGGCACGGGCATGCTTTCCGCGCGCCAAATACATGGCGCCCAGCTGCCGGTCGGCCAGGGCGCGTTCGAGGGAGGTGTCCGGGTGGATGCGCTGGATCTGGTCGAAGCCGGCGTGCAGGAGGGCGGCGGCCTCGGCCATGCGGCCCTGGGCGAGGCGCGCACTGCCCATGCCCATCCGCGTGAGGGCGACGAACGAGTGGTCGTCCGAGAGCGCCGCTTGGAAGCGGGGCAGCGCCTGCTCGTAGAGCGCCAGGGCCGAGTCAGGACGTTCCGTCTGCAGCATGAGGCCGGCCAGGCTGTAGCGCGTGATGGCCACCCCGACGTGGTCGGGCCCCAGCCGCTGTTGGCGCAGCGTCAGCGCGTGGTGGAAGAGTGCCTCGGCCTCCTCGAACCGGTCCTGATCCCGGAGGGCGAGCGCCAGGTTGTTCATGGTGAGCGCGACCTTCGGGTGGGTGCGGCCGAACAGGCGCCGGCGCATGGCCAGCGCCTCGCGCAGCAGCGGCTCGGCCTCCTCGAATCGACCCAGATTCATGAGCAGGGCGGCCAGGCTGTTTAGGCTCATGGCCAGGTCGGGGTGGGCGGGGCCCAGCCGGCGCCGGCGCAGGTCCAGGACGGCGCGAAAGAGCCGCTCGGCATCGGCATAGCGGCCCTGGTTGTGCAAAGCGGTCGCCAGGCTGCTCATGCTGGCAGCGGTAAGCAGGTGGTCATCGCCAAAGTGCTGGCGCCGGATCGCCAAGCTTTTGCGGTACAGGGCCTCGGCGGCGCCGTAGTTGCCCTGCCGCCGCAGGGCATACGCGAGATGGTACTGCGTCTGGGCCACCAGGGGGTGGTCGGGACCGAGCTGCGCGGTGCGAATGCGGAGGGCGCGGCGCAGTGTGGAGTCGGCCGCGGCGTACTGCCCTTCGTCGCAGAGCAGGATGCCGAGGTGGTCGAGGCTTGAGGCCGTTTCGAGATGGGCGGCCCCGTGGTGGGCGGCCCGGAGCGTGACGGCCCGTTCGAGGAGCGGGCGCGCGAGGTCGTACTGCCCGAGGTGGCGATGCACCTGGCCGATGACCTCCAGCAGCTCGGACTGCACGATGGGTTGCTCGTCGAGGGCCTCGATTCGCTCGCGGCCGCGGACGAGGAGCTCCCGCGCCGTGACCGTGTCGCCCAATGCTTCGGTCGGACTGTTGGCCCGGAAGAGGTTCACCAGAAACGCCGTCGCCTGCTCGGCCTTCTGGGCTTCGGACTGCGCCCGGTCGCGCTCGTGCCGCAGCTGGGTCGTGTAGAAGATGCTAAGGCCCACTGCCAGCAGAAGGAAGGCAACGACCGTAGCCGCGCGGGCCCGGTTGCGTTGGAGGAACTTGCGCATCCGGTAGCCCAGCGTTGCCGGACGCGCTTTGACCGGCTGGCCCGTGCGGTGGCGATGCAGGTCGTCGGCCAGGTTCTGCGCGGAGGCGTACCGGCGCGCGGGCTCCTTCCGTAGCGCCTTCATCAGGATCGTATCCAAGTCGCCCTCCAACGCGCGCCGGGTCGGTGCATCGGAGGCCGGGACCGCGGCCGACGGGCGCGGGGGAGTATCGTGAAGGATGGCGGGGCCGATGGCGGTGCGGTTGGACGCCGCGGTCTGGAACGGGCGCCGTCCGGTGAAGAGCTCGTAGGCCAGCACGCCGAGCTGGTACACGTCGACGGCCGTGGTGGACGGCTCGCCGCGGATCTGTTCGGGGGCCGCATACTCGGGCGTCATCAGCCGTTCGCCGGTGCGCGTCACGGGCATTGTGAGGGGGGAGGCGTCGCCGTCCAGCAGCTTGGCGATGCCAAAATCGAGCAGCTTCACGTCGCCCGCCGGCGTGACGAGGATGTTGCTCGGCTTGAGGTCGCGGTGGACCACGAGCTGGCGATGGGCGTGCTGCACGGCCTCGCACACCGTGCGAAGCAGGTCCAGACGCGTCGCGATCGGGGCATGGTGGTGAGCGCAGTAGTCGGTGATGGGGCGGCCTATGACGTGCTCCATCACGAGGTAGGGGCGCCCCTCGTCGGTCACGCCCCCGTCGAGCAGGCGGGCGATGTGGGGGTGGTCGATCGAGGCGAGGATGTGCTGCTCGGTGCGGAAGCGTGCGATGCGAGCCGCCGTCTCGAAGTAGCGCGGAAGGAGTTTTAGGGCGCCAGTGCGAGGGGGAGAACCGTCTATGCGTTCGGCGCGGTAGACCACGCTCATACCACCCCGCCCAATTTCCTCGATCAGCCGGTACGGACCAATACGCTGGCCCGCGGCAGGCGAGGGCGCCGTGTTGGGCGACGCGGGCAGCAACGGGGGCGCAAGGTCGGCTGCAGTCGCTTCCAGAAAGTCCGGGGCGTGGGCCTCGGCATCGAGCAGCGCCTCGACCTCGGCGCGCACGGCACCATCGTCACAGGCGGCATCCAGGTAGGGCGCGCGCTCGTGAGGCGGCCGGTCGAGCACGGCGTCGAGCAGCGCGCTCACGCGGGACCAATCAGCAGGTGACGGCATTTGGGACAAGCATAGGGAGGGAGGGGGCATCATAAAGCAGAGAGCATGCCGAACAGCCCGACCGTAAGGCGGCGCGTTACGACCGGACGCTATGAGCCGTATCGTCCAGAAAGATCTGCACAAACCGGGCAAAGGTCGCCGAAGCTTCTTCGGGCACGTAATGGCCGACGTCAGGCAACGGATGGATGCGGGCGTGGGGAAACGCGTCGGCCCAGCGCTGCAGGTGACGCATCCCGAACGCCGGATCCCGCAGTCCCCACACGATCAGGAGGGGCAGGGCCTTCAGGGCAGCGCGCCGGCGCCACAGCGAACCGAGCCACGTTGTTTCACTACGCAGTGCGCGCGGGAAAGCCCAACTGCCCATGCGGTCCGAAGGGGTGGCGAGCGGCGCGAGGTAGTGCCGGAAGGCGCGCTGCGACAGGCGGGACCGGTCGGCAAAGGCGAGCGGGAGGATGACGCGGGCGAAAGCGTTGTAGCGTGTGATCAGGAGGCGGCCCAGGGGGCTGCCCGCGAGCCGGCTGAAGAGCGAGACCCAGGCGTCGTCATGCAGCGGCCACATCCACGAGTTGGCGATCACGAGGCGCCGCACCCTGGCGGGGTGGCGAAGCGCGTACGACAGCCCGATGGGGCCGCCCCAGTCGTGCACGATGAGCGTGATGTCCTGCAGCCCGAGTTGGGTGATCAACGCTTCGACGCGGGCCGCCTGGGCCGACGGGGCGTACGTCGCATCCGCGGGTTTGGCAGAGCGCCCAAAGCCGATGTAGTCCGGCGCCACGCACCGGTAGTTGGGCGAGAGATCGCGAATGAGGCGGCGATACAGAAACGACCACGTCGGGTTGCCATGCAGCAGGACCACGGGCGGTCCGTCTCCTTCATCCACGTAGTGCATGCGGCCGGCATCCGTGTAGCAAAAATGCGGTGCGAAGGGGTATAGCGCGGGGTCCAACCAATCGGGCGGCATGCCGGGAGGGGAGGAAGCGAAGGACGACGGATGCGCACATAGTAAGCAAGGAAAGAGTCTGTGAACAACCCCTTGGTACCGTCGTTCATTACAAACTTGAGTGGCTATTGGGCGCGCTAAACTGAACTTCCGCCGCTTCGTACGTCTTAACCTGTCACACGTTGTGTACCACGCGAAGGGTAGCGGTCCTATCTGTAGACCATGAATGATCAGAAGAACGACGGTCCTCAGTGGGTTCCATACCAGCCCCCACCGCCTAGCGGCGGGGAGCGGATCTGGGCAGTAGTTCGTCGTGTGGCTTTCCCCGTGATCCTGCTTCTGTTTGTAGTCGGACTTGGCGGCATGCTTTACCTGACGTCCAGTTCCGAAACAGATATCAACGCGCTTCGCGAGTTGGTCGGTTTGGATCCAACACCCTCGACCGCTACTTCGCGCACGCCAGAGACCACTCAGGGGACGACCTCCGCGGGTGGGGCGATGGGGAACCCCTCGGCCGGCAACCGGGGTGCGAATGATCCATCAACTGGTGGACAATTCGGTACTGGATATGCCGACCTCTCAGTGTTCTCGGAGCCGACTGGCGCCTTAGTGCTCGTCGACGGAGACTCCGTAGGGACGACGCCACTCAACCGGTATCCGATCCAGTCTGGCGTGTACATTATCACAGTGGAGCGTGATAGCTTCTTTTCGGCCGACACGGTTGCGGTGCTGCGCAACAACCAGGCGCCCACCTATTCCGTGACGCTCAATCCACGGCCGTCCCTTTCCGACGACGCGCCAGCATTGGCTGATCAGAATAGCTCGCTGTCTTCAGGGTTGAGCTCGACGACCGGTTCAACCCCCAACAATACACCGACTGCGGGCGCACCCTCGACTGCCCCGTCGTCCGCCGCGCAGGATGCCGCTCCGCCGGCCTCCACGCCCGAGCCGGCTCCTACGACCGGCACGCTCCAATTCGTCTCCACGCCGGCTGGCGCGCGCGTGAAACTGGACGGTGCCCCCGTAGGCGAAACCCCCCTCACGCTGAACGACGTAGACGCGGGGGCTTACGACGTCACGTTCACGCGACCGGGTTACGATACCCTGCGCACGCAGGTCGCGCTCTCGCCCGCTGAAGAGCGCACCGTGCAGGGCGCCTTGAATCCGCAGCCCGGGCGGCTCCGCGTGCTGGCGCGCCCGTGGGGCTCCATCTACATCGACGGCGACCTCCACGAGCGCAATGCCGACGTGTGGTACGAGACGACGATGCCGCCCGGCACGTACGGCGTGGAAGCGATTCATCCCGCGTTGGGGCGGCAGTCGCGCACCGTCACCGTGGCAGCCGGCGAGCAGGTTTCTATCGTGATCGACCTGCGCAGCTCGGCGCCGAGCCCAGACAGCGTGGTCGATACGGTGCAGCGGGACACCACCGGCCGTTCCGACGATCCCTCCTGACCGCCGTTCTGCCGTGCTCAGTCGTCGACAGTTTTTGCTTTCAGCGGTCGCTGCGGGCGCCGTGGGCGGGATGGGATGTGCGCGTCAGGAGGGCGGCCCCCCCCGTCGCGCCGGGGCTCCCGTCGCGCTGATGGCCGCCGGGAGCCTGAACAACGCCTTCGAGCATGGGCTCAAACCGGCTCTTCCGGATGACCTCCCCCTCGAAATCGAAGCGCACGGCTCGGCCACCGTGGCCCGGCTCATCGCCGAAGGGCAGCGCGATCCGGACATCGTGACGCTGGCCGATACGGCGCTGTTCGACGGGCCGCTCCACCCCGCGTGGTATGCCGTGTTCGCGTCCAACGCGCTCGTCGTCGCCTACCACCCGGACACCCCCGGCGGGCGTCGGCTGGCCGCAGCGGGCGCCGACCGGTGGTTCGAGCCGCTGCTCGATGGCTCCGTGCGCCTCGGCCGGACCGACCCGGACGAGGATCCGCTCGGGTACCGGGCGCTCTTCATGCTTGAGTTAGCCAGTCGCTACTACGACGGCGCCCCCGACCTTCGATCCCAACTCCCGGCGCGCGACCAGATCTATCCGGAAACCAGCCTGATCAGTCAGTTTGAGGTGGGTGCGATCGATGCGGCCATCGCCTATCGCAACATGGCGATCGAGCGCGATTACGCCTATCTTGAGCTGCCCCCGCCCATCAACCTGAGCGATCCGGCGTATGCCGACGACTGGTACGCGACGACGCAGTACACGCTGCCCAGCGGCAAGACGGTGACCGGGGGCGTTATTCGCTACGGGTCCACGATCCGGCACGTGCGTCCGGCGACGCGGCAGGTCTTCCAGGAGCAGCTCACCGGCGCGTACCTGCAGACGTTCGGCTTCATCGTTCCCCGCTCCTATCCTCACTTTCATGGCGATGTCCCCGCTGACGTCACGATTTAACGGAGTGCGTGACGGGTTTGGGGTGGCCGTGCTGCTCGGTGGAGTCCTCTTGCTCTACTATCTGGTGCCCCTGGTGGCGCTCTTTGTGGCCGAGCCGCCCGCGCAGGTCATAGACCGTTTGGGCGATGCGGACGTGGGCCGGGCCGCAGGGGTGTCGCTCGGGGCCGCGGGCGTGACGGCGGGCGTCTCGCTCCTGCTGGGGGTGCCGCTGGCCTATGCGCTCGCCCGCTCCCAGCGCGCGTGGAAGCGCGTCGTTACCGCCCTCGTGGTCGTGCCGCTCGTGTTTCCGCCCATCGTGAGCGGGATGCTGCTTCTGACCCTCTTCAACCCCAACAGCCTGATTGGCGGCGTGGCGGCCGCGGGCGGCGTTCCGCTCACGCGCTCGTTTGTCGCCGTGGTGCTGGCGCAAACGTTCGTGGCCTCGCCCTTCGTCGTGATTACAGCGAAGGCCGCCTTCGAAGGCGTGCCGCGCGCCTACGAGTACGCCTCCCGCTCGCTCGGTAAAAGCCGGTGGGCGACGTTCTGGCGTGTGACGATCCCGCTGGCCTGGCCGGGCATCCTCGCTGGGGTCACGCTGGCCTTCGCGCGCGCCATCGGCGAGTTTGGCGCAACCATCATGATGGCGTACTACCCGCGCACCCTGCCCGTGCAGATCTGGGTCGCCTTCACCACGCTTGGGCTCGACGCCGCCTTTCCCGTCGCGCTGCTGCTGGCGGCGATCTCCATCGCGGCCCTCGTCGTGCTCAACACCATCGGAGCCAACCCCTGGACGCAGTAAGCATGCTTACCCTCGACGGCGTCACGGTGGCCTATCCGGCGTTTCAGCTCGGCCCGATCGACCTCACGGTGGGCCGGGAGGTGCTCGCCGTGCTGGGGCCCTCGGGCTGCGGGAAGACGACGCTGCTGGCCGCCATCGCGGGGATCACCCCGCCGGATGCAGGGCATCTCTACTGGGCCGGTGCCCCGCTCGATGCCGTGCCCGTCGAGGCGCGGCGCGCGGCCCTCGTGTTCCAGGAGAGCGCCGTCTTTCCGCACATGACAGCCCGCGCCAACATCGCATACGCCGCGGCGGGCGCCGATCAGGTGGAGCGGATGGCCGACCTGCTGGAGATTGCCGACGTGCTGGACCAGCCGGCCGACACGCTCTCGGGCGGGGAGCGACGGCGGGTCGAGGTCGCCCGGGCCCTGGCCGCCGCCCCCCGCGTGCTGCTGCTCGACGAGCCGACGACCGGGCTCGACGCGCCCATCAAGCGGCGCCTGCGGGATCAGCTGCGCACCGTGCTGACGGGGTTCGACATCCCTGTGCTCTACGTGACGCACGACCAGCGCGAGGCGGCCGCCGTGGCCGACCGCATCGCCGTCATGGAGGACGGCACGATCCACCAGGTGGCGCCGCCGACGACCCTCTTCAACGCCCCGGCCACGCCATTCGTGGCATCCTTCACGGGGAACGACAACGTGTTTCCCGCGCGCGTGCTGCCGCCGGATCCGCACCCGCGGGTCGCGTGGAACGGCCACGTCGTCCGGGTTGCCAACCACGACTTTGCGCCGGGCACCGACGTGTGGCTGTGCGTGCGGCCCGAGCAGGTGAGCGTCCTGGCCGATGGGGACCCGGCCCGCCCCAATGTGCTGCCCGCGGCGTTGCAGCACAGCGTCTACGAGGGGGGCACCTACACGCTCACGCTGGAGGTGGGGGCCGACGGCGCCTCCTCGCGGCTGGAGGCGCGGATGCTGCCGCCCGCCTTGCGGCGGCTCAATCGGCCGCCGCCGGCTTCGGTGCACATCCGCCTCGACGCGGCGGCCGTGCACCTGATGCCGCGCATCGACGCTGCGTCGCCTTCCGAAAGGTAGTGTAAAGTACACCCGGCACAAGCGGAAAGTACTATAAGAAAGGAGCAAAATCCTGTCTTCCAAGGTGGAGTATGTGGATTACTCTTGCCGAACGTTGCGGGGGCTAGGCCACTTGCTGCAGGCGCTCCCTTTCATCGATCGGGTCTACTTCGACACGGAATGCCTGTGGCAATGCTTGTTTGGCCATTGAGTCCATACCTGTTGATCTGCCTCTTCTTTTTAGCTTCTCACCATGTGGATTAATGTCGACTTGTCTATTGCGATGGGATCCTGGTGCCGATGGGCGGTCATAATTGGCATATTCGGGCTGATTGGCGTGCCATCGGTCTCGGCCCAAGCAGGGGAAACATGCGAAGGGGCTATTTCGGCAGCAGAGTCAGCCTACGTCAACGGCGATTTTCAGGAGGCGATTAACCAGGCCTCGGCGTGCTTGAACCAGCAGGACACTACGGTAGATCAAGCGGTTGAAGCCCATCGGTTAATTAGCCTTTCGTACCTGCGCCAGAACGAACTGCAGCAGGCTCGTGCGGCCATCGTCAATATTTTTGGTCTTCGGCCGGGGTATGAGGCTGATCCTATTGACGATCCGCCCGAGTACGTCTCGCTCGTCTCGATCGTGCGGCGCGAGGTACAACCTGAGGTGCCGCCTGCCGAAGAACCTGCTGAAGACGAACGGACCCCCTTCTTTCGGCGAACGAGCACGTGGCTCTCACTGCTTGGCAGTGTTGCAGTAGGAGGTGTGGTCACATTCCTGACGCTGGGGCAAGGTGGAAGTGACAATGGCGGCGGGCCGCCAACTGGGCCTGATCCGTTGCCGCCGCCGCCGGGAACGCCATCTGGGAGTTGAACTTCCTGCTTTCCAGTTGCGTCATCGGACAGGCCGTACCAAATTTATGTCCACGTTTCCCATGAGCATGTCTTTTCGTCAGCGTACCTTACTATCAATCGCATTGCTTTTTAGCGTCGTGCTGGTGTGTGGAGAGGCGACAGCCCACGCCCAGCAGGTGCCGCAACAGATCACCTACCAGGGGACGCTTGCTGATGCAGATGGTGCCCCCGTGAATGACCCGGTCGACTTGACCTTCCGGTTTTACAACGGACCGGGTGACGGCGCGGCGCAATTGCCTCAGGGTAGTCCTTGGGTGAATGCGTTCACGGCGGTTCCGGTTAACAGCGGACGCTTTGCCGTGCTACTCGGTAGCGGCGACCGGCCCCGGTTGCCGGAGGCGCTGCTCGATAGTGACGGTCCGCTGTGGTTGGAGGTAACGGTTGCCACAGATGGCGGGGCGGGGGAAGCGTTGCCCCGCACACGGCTGACGAGCACGGCGTTCGCACTGCGGGCCGAACAGGCCCAGCGCGTAGCCGACGGTGCGGCGGTACGCAGCCTGAATGGACTGACGAATGCGGTCACGTTAAACGCTGGGGCCAACGTGGCTATTAGTCAGGAGGATGGGACACTCACTATCTCGTCCACCGACACCGGGATTGCGGGCGTGTCGAGCGACGCGTCTCTAACGGGCGAGGGCACCGAAGACGCCCCGCTGTCCCTGGCCGACGATGCGGTGACACCCGCCAAGCTGACAGATGGGACTGTCGTGCGCCGCCTCACGGCCGAGGACAGCGACGGAGAGGCCATCACGACGCTAACAGACGATGCCGCCGTGCGAGCGGGTGCGGGCATCGCGCTGGGGCAGCAGGGCGGTGCCATCACCATTTCGGTGGGGGATGAGGTGTTGTCAAGTGTCGTGACGGACCAAACCTTCGAAGGCGATGGGACCACGTCCAGCCCGCTGAGCCT
The DNA here is from genome assembly GCA_009908415.1 of Bacteroidota bacterium. Classification (GTDB taxonomy): domain Bacteria; phylum Bacteroidota; class Rhodothermia; order Rhodothermales; family Salinibacteraceae; genus JAAAPH01. The sequence continues at coordinate 4,315 of JAAAPH010000130.1, read as the reverse complement.
CGCGCGCAATGCGGTGACCAGTGCCAACATTGCGGCCGGGGAGGTGAAGAGCGACGACCTTGGCGTGGGCGCCGTGACCGAGAACCGGATCAACGATGGGGCCGTTTCCGCGCCCAAGTTAGGCCCGGAGTTGCCGGATGAGGACAGTGGCGATCGGGTGCTCACGTATCTCAATGCCACCAACCGCATGTCGTGGGAGCGGCCTGGGTTGTCTCGGTCCTCCAGCCGATGGAAAGAAAACGTGCGCCCCATCGACGATGCGCTCGCCCTCGTGGAGCAACTGCGCGGCGTGCGCTACGACTGGAGGGAGAGCGGTGCGGCCGATGTTGGGGTGATTGCTGAGGAGGTTGCTGACGTGCTGCCGGAGCTCGTTTCCGTTGATGATGGTGGCCGGGCGAGCGGCGTGCATTACGGCAAGCTCGTCTCTGTGCTCATTGAAGCCCTGAAGGACCAGCAAGATGAGCTCGAAGCCGCGCGCGAAAAAACGTCTTCGCTGGAAGAGCGCGTCGAACGCTTGGAGCGTATCCTGCTTGAGTCCGACACCGAGAACCCATCCGACGCTGCCGCTGAGCGCAATCGGTAGTGGGATCGCTCAACGAAGATCCGTCACGGCCCCTCCGCAATTGATTCTGACCTCAAACGACACCTTCATGCTGACTTCTACGATACGTTTCTACGTTGTGCTTTGCGGCGCTGCTGCGATACTCCTGACGGGAGTAGGAACTTTGTCTCCGGCGCAGGCTCAGCAGGTGCCCGAGGTGATCACCTATCAGGGCACGTTGACTGATCCCGACGGCAATGCCGTCAACAGCACGGTGGATCTCGCCTTCCGGTTTTACAGCGGGCCGGACGAGGGAGCTGCACAACTCCCTGAGGGCGACGCATGGGAAGAGGCCTACACGGGTGTGCCGGTCCAAAACGGCCGTTTCAGTGTGCAACTCGGTAGCCAGACGCCGTTGCCGGATGCGCTCTTCAATAATCGCCAGCAACTGTGGCTGGAAATCGTGGTGGACGACGAAGCGTTGCCGCGCGCCCGCATGACCAGTACCGCTTTTGCTCGCGAAGCGCAGAGCGTGGTGGACGGTGCGGCAGTGCAGAGCCTAAACGGCCTCACGGATGCGGTGACGCTTAGCGAGGGTGAGAATGTCTCCATCACACAGGACGGCAGTGAACTGACGATATCAGCGACCGTGCCCAATGGCGGGCTGACGAGCGTACAGACGAATGAGACCCTGGCCGGCGTGGGCACCGAGGACGAACCCTTGGGACTGGCTGAGGGCGCGGCGGTGCGCAGTCTTACAGCGCTGAATAACTCTGGGGGTGAGGTCACGACACTGACTGATGGTGTCACCGTCCGAGCAGGGGACAATGTCGAATTTGTGGAGCAGAGTGGCGGGCTGACGATATCGGCCGCCGGGCCTGAGGGGGGTATATCGAGCGTGTCCAGCAACCAGACGCTAGATGGAAACGGCACGTCGGACGATCCCCTCCGGTTGGCCCCGGATGCTGTTACCAGCGCCAACATTTTCGACGGCGAGGTCAAGAGCGATGACCTGGGTCCTGGGGCCGTTACCGAAGCGAAGATTCTCGATGGAGCAGTCACTACGTCCAAAATCAACGAGGCGGCCGCGGTCAAAAGCCTGAACACCATCACTGGCGAGGTCTCGCTCATCAGCTCCGACGAGTCGTTGAACCTCTTCTCCTCCGCCACCGACAGCGAGGTGGATCTGGCGATCAACCCCTCGGCCGTGGTGGCACAGCTCAACGAGCTGACGGGGCCGGTGTCCTTGATCGGCGGCGAGAACGTGAGCATCGAGAGCAACGACGCCGATCAACTCACCATTTCGTCCACCGACACCGGACTGCAGGAGGTCGCTAGCGACGCAACATTGGCCGGCACCGGTGCGGACGACGACGCGCTGGGCATCGCCGAGAACGGCGTTGGGCGCACGGAGCTGGCCGACGGCGTGGTGGTCGATGAGCTCAACGGCCTCACCGGCGGCGTGACCATTCAGACCTCCGGCGGCGCGCAAATCTCGCGGGATACCGACACGAACACCATCACTATCGATGCTGGGGCAGGCTCCGGGAGCAGTGACATCCAGAGCATCTCCAGTCCGGGCGGAACCATCGATGTCGTAAATAACGACGGGTCGGTATCCATCGACGTGGCGGATGGCGGCGTGGGCACGGCGCAGCTCGCTGGCAATGCCGTGACCGGTGACGTAATTCAAGACGGTAGCATCCAGGGTGCGGACTTGGCTGACGGAGCTGTGGACACCGATCAGCTGGCCGATGGCGCCGTCACGGCCAACCAGCTGGCTGGTGGCAGCGTGTCGACGGCAGCCCTGCAAAACAACGCCGTGGCGAGCAATCAGATCGCCGACGGCACGATCACGGCCGATGATCTGGGCACGGGCTCTGTGGGCTCGACCGAAATCCAGGATGGTGCGGTGACGCGGGACGACCTGAGCGGCAATGCCGCCGTGTTCGGCCTTACGCCCCCGTCCAACAACACGCTGCGTGGAGAGGTGTCGCTCGCGGCCGGCGAGAACATTGATATCAGCGACAGCGGCAACGAGATCACGATCGACGCCGCGGCCACAGGCTTGTCCGAAGTGGCCACCTCCGATCAGTTCGAAGGGAACGGCACGGAAGGCAACGAGCTTTCGCTGGCGCTCGATGCCGTCACGCAGGCCGAGATCGCTACCGACGCTGTCGGGAGCGATGAGCTGCAGGACAACACGGCCGTCACGGGCCTGAGCATTCAGAACAACGGGAGCAACACCATCGGTCCGCTCCAGAACAGTGTCACTCTGAACGGTGGAAACAACATCTCGCTCGGCCGCGATGGCAGCATCATCACGATTGATGCCGGGGCAACAGGGTTGCAAAGCGTGACCAGCGATGAGACGCTCACGGGCAGTGGCACGTTGGGCGATCCGCTGGGCATCGCCAATGGGAGCGTCGACACCGATCAACTGGCGAATGGGGCCGTCACCGCGGCTGTGCTGGCGAACAACGCCGTGGATACCGGGGCCCTGCAGGACGGCGCCGCAACGGGTGTGAAGATCGCCGATGGCGCGCTGGTGGGCGGCACTAGCATTGGCATCAGCCGCACGAGCGGGGATGCCCTGGAGATCAACTTCACCGGAAGCACGGGCGATGGCGACATCACGGCGGTCAATACCGGCCCTGGAATCTCTGGCGGTGGGGACACCGGCGACGTGACGCTCTCCATCGAGAATGGCGACATCGTCGGCTCCATGCTCGACGCAAATGCCGTGCAAGGCGGAACGAACGTCAATGTCAGCCGCAACAACGGGAATTTTTTAATCGAGGCCCCGAGTGCACTCACTGAGGCTGTGACGAGTTTGAGCGGGGCAGGTCAGACGCTCACGGGAGGCGTTACGCTGCAGGCGGGGAATGACATCGGCATCACCAACCCGAGCGAAGGTACGTTGGAGATTGCGTTCACCGGCAGTACGGGTGGTGGGGACATCACAGCTGTTAACGCGGGGTCGGGTCTGTCGGGTGGCGGGGACACCGGCGACGTGACGCTGTCGATTGATGACGGCGATGTCACCGGCCCCATGCTCGATGGCAATGTCGTGCAGGGCGGAACGAATGTGAGCGTAGATCGCAGTAATGGAAACTTTGTGGTTGAGGCACCGAACGCCCTCACGAGTGCTGTTACTACCCTGAACGGACTGTCAAGTGGCGTGTCGTTGGTTGAAGGCGACAATGTTACTATTAGCGACAACGGTACGGATCAAATAACAATTTCGGCGTCGGCTCCGGATGGAGGCATATCGAGCGTAACAAGTGATGGTACACTTTCCGGAAGTGGGACGTCGGATGACCCACTTGGCATCCCCGAGAATGGTGTGGGACGCACCGAACTGGCCGGTGGCGTCGTTGTCGATCAACTCAACGGGCTGACAGGTGGACTATCCCTTGCGGAAGGGGACAACATTACCATCAGTGACAACGGCACCGACCAGATCACGATATCGGCAACTGATTCGGGTGTGTCAAACCTTGATGGCGCAACGGGAGCTGTAACACTTGATGGTGATGTTTCGGGAATCGGAAGCGGGAGCACCGTCACCGTTGAGCTCGGCAACGGGGTTGTTGGTTCAGCAGAGCTGGCCGATGATATCGCCGTGCGCAGCCTGAACGGACAGACCGAGGCCATCGACCTGACGAGCAGTGACGGCTCGGTGGCCATCGATGCCAGCACGACGGGGCAGATCAACCTCTCGGCCAGCGGCGCGACGACTGTTAGCTCCAATTCCACCCTGAGCGGTGATGG
>JAAAPH010000052.1 GCA_009908415.1 Bacteroidota bacterium | reverse complement strand
CGTCGGAGCTGAGCTCCCACCCCTTGTTCACGATCTCACCGACGTTGAACTCCTGCGGCAGCCGCCCCGACGACGGCACCAGATCGACCGGCAGGATGGCGTTCGTCGTGGTCGAATTGAAGTAGGTGACGTCAAGGTTCACCCGCTCGTTGAGGAAGGCGATGTTGCCGCCGGCCTCCCAGGTCTGCACGCGTTCGGGCTCCAGGTTCCGGTTCCCGATTTGGCCCAGCGTGATGGAGGCCGTCCCGAGGTACGCGTTGGCGCCGACCTCCTTCTCGTTCGCAAAGGCCGGGGGGAACTGCCCCGTCACGCCAAAATTCCCGCGTAGCTTCAGGCTCGAAATGACCGAGGTGGGAATGTTCGCCTGGAAGAACGGCTCGTCGGAGAGGACGTAGCTGGCCCCGACCTTCGGATAGTACTCGGCGCCGACCTCGTCCCCGAACGCCGAGTTGCCGTCGATCCGGAGTCCGCCCTCGATGAAGTAGCGATCGCGGAAGCCGATATTTTCCTGGATGAACGTGCCATAATTGGCCACGAGTCGCTGCAGGTCCTCGGCCGAAGGCGAGGCGCCGGCGTTGATGGAGGTCGTGTTGTCCGGCGTGTCGAGCACCGAGACGGCGGTCTGGCGGTCCTCGTCACGGAAGACCTGTCCGCCCACCGTCGAGACGAACGAGAAGTCGCCCACGTTGGCCGTGTGGCGCATGCTGGCCTCAAGGGTCAGGCTCAGGAAGCGACGCTCGAAACGGCTGATTTCACTCTGGCCGCCGAAGCCCCCGACGCGCAGGAACGTTGGGCTAACGATCTGCTCCTGCTCGGTCACGCGGTAGTCGACGCCGCCGGTGATCTCGGCGGTCAGATTCGAGAGCGGCTGGTACTGCAGCGATTGGGAGAGCTGGAATCGCTTCGAGTCCTCCGTGTTGATCGCCTCCCGGTCCTGCCTGCGGGCCTGTTCGGCGACGCTATCAAACGCATCATTGCTCAGCGAATCGAGGTTGCCGAGGTCGCCGTTTTCGAGCAGGTTGAAGGCGCTAAAGCTCGTGTTGGCGTTGAAGACACGCTCGAAGCTGTTGCTCGAGAACCCGACCGATCCCGTGTACTGCAGGTCCTCCAGTACGTCGACGTCGAAACGCGACCGGAGCGAGTACCGCGTATTATCGTTGTTGACGCGAAATCCGTCGGAGGTGTACGCGCTGGCGCCGAAGCTGTAGCGCGCATCCTCGCCGATCCCGCCGCTACCAGAGAACGTGTATTCTTGGGTCAGGCCCGGCTCGAACAGCACATCGGCCGTCTCGTCGAAGCGCAGATAGTCCTTGGTGGCGACCTGTGCCCCCAGGCGCGACTCCACGGCAAAGCTGGACTCGCCGGACTCGCCCTCTTTCGTAAAGATCTGGATGACGCCGTTGGCAGCGTCCGAGCCAAAGAGCGTGCTGGCCGCTCCGCCCTTCGTGTACTCGATGCGCTCGATGTTTTCGAGGGGGATGTCCGCGAGGGAGCTACTCTGCACGCCGCCGGTCCCAAAGGCCAGGGCCGGGTTGTTGTTGAGATTGTCCACCCGCACGCCGTCGACGTAAATCACCGGCGTCGAGTTGCCGATCACCGAGAGGAGACCGCGCCCGCGAATCTGCGTGGCGGAGCCCGGTTGCCCTGAGGTCAGGCGCACCTGGCTGCCTTTCAACTGCGCCTGCAACGCGTCTTCGAGGCGCGTCACCGGCGTAGCTTCGAGCTGCTCAGGAGAGATCGACTCAACGGTCGTCGAGAGGCGCCGTGACGCTACCCCCTGCGCCTGGCCGGTAACTACAATCTCTTCCAGCCCGATGCGGTCGGGCTGCAGATTCACGTCTTGGACGACCTCTTCGCCGGCCTGCACCGTCACGCGGGCGGTGAAGCGCTGATAGCCGACGAACGAGGCGACGAGCGTGTAGTCGCCCGGCTCAACGCCCGTGATGCGGTACTGGCCGTCCACGTTGGTTGCAGCGCCTAACGCCGCCTCTTGAAGGCGCACGTTGACGCCGGGAAGCGTCTCGCCCGACTGCGCGTCGGTCACCGACCCCGTGACCACTCCTTCCTGAGCGATGACTAAACCGGGCGTGACGACAATAAGTAGAAGCCCTACAATGAGCGGTCGAAATAATCGTCTCATGGCGTTCTGATCTGTGGTTGGCACACGAAAATGAGGACAAGGCGATATAGCACGCATTCGCTGCTTTCGTGGAGCGCGCCATATTTCAACTCTTCTCACACGAATGCCCGAGCGGAGCGATTTGTCGATACTTTATATGGGTAGAGATTATCATTCCGTCATGTTTTCAACTTGAGATTAAGATTTTAGGCCTAAGCCGCGTACTTTCCGTCGCATAGAGATGCCGGAACCAGACATTGCACGCCGGATAAGGGCCCCTTCCAACAGGAGTTCGAATCGTTGTTGTTGAAGGCCAAATCATCCGATTTCGTATTATCGTGTTGAAACACACAAATAGCTACACAAATGAACGAATTTAAGCCTAAAGATGGGGCAATGTCTCGTCCGACCGCTTTCTAGTCGTCGGTATGCGACCTGCATGCCCCCCTCGGCGAGCTCCGTCGGTGTGTGCACACCCAGTGTCCGAGGCACCGGGAGGAACAACCGACGCGTTCTGCCCTCACGAACGTGCCGTCCAACAGCGCCTGCCGGAGAAAGCGGGAGCGGGTAAGCGGCCGGCTATCCTCCAGCCGCCTCAAGGTCGACAGAGCGCTCGACCTGTTGCCCGGTGGCTTCATCGGTGACGCGCACGGTGACCCGCAAGTCGTCGCCGCCCTCCCAGTCGCTCAGATCGAGCATGATGTACTCCTTCGCCGTGCGGCTG
>JAAAPH010000076.1 GCA_009908415.1 Bacteroidota bacterium | reverse complement strand
CTGATTGAAGTACCACTTGAGCTGCTCCCCGATGTTGGCGTAATCGGACGCGAAGAAATCCGTCACGTCGATGAGCAAAGCTTTCGTGGAGTCGTTCTGGCTCTTGATGTCGAAGGCCTCGACGATGGAGTGGCCCGTGTTGCCGTCGAGCGAGGTCTGCATCGCCGAGCCCTCATCGGCCGTAAAGCGCACGTTGCGGTGGACGAGGTGGATCTTGTTGCCCACCCGCGTGAAGCGCATGAGCCGCGTTCCGCTGAGCGGCAGCCCATCGTGCAGGTTGAAGACACCCGTCCCCTGGCTGATGTGCATGATGAGCCCGAAGTCCTCGTCGAGCCGCTCGGGATGGACCGCGGCGTAGAGGGTGCGGTCCTCCTCCTTGAGGTGCATCGGGATGAAGCCGTCGATTTTCTCGGTGTCTTCGAGCGTCTCATCCCACTCTGCGAACGGGTCGTCCTCGTCGTCTTTATCGTCCCCGCTGTCTTGTTGCGCAGCGGTCTGCTCCGGGGCCGAGGGGGCCTCGTCCGCAGCCGTCCCGCTGGGATTCACGTTGACCGTGGTACACGACGCAAAGAGGAGAGCGAAAAGAATGACAACAGCATGGAATCGCATGGAAACAGGGGCCGGGTAGTGACTCAGGGCGTACTCAGGGAGGGGTCTTGCCTTCGCCGATGAGACCGTTCGGATTGCGGCGAAGACAAGTTAAGTATACATCGTATTATCTAGATCGTAAAGCTCCGGACGGGTTCGCCAGTATCTTTCATCGGGCGTTAAAACCAATTTGCCCCTCATGCAGCGCCTGATCTCGACCGACCCGCGCCGCTGTCCCTACTCGACACGCTCGACATAGGCGTAGTACGCCCCGCGCGTCGTTCCGTCCGATTCCGTCAGTTCGGTGTGCAGCCGGGTGGGCCCGGTCTCCAACTCCACGCGGAGGCGGACCTCCGCGGCCCCCTCGGGAATCGGCACAGACCGGTCCACCCCGCCGATCGCCACCCGCGCCTCCGTGCCGCTGAGGGCGTGCTGGACGCCGCGCGGCCGCTGGCGGAGCGCGATCTCGTACGTGCCGCTGCGGGCGACGTCCACAGCCCAGAACCCGTTCAGCACCGGATCCTGCTTGACTTGATCCTGATGCCAGGGCACCTCGGATTCGGGGTTGTGCCAGTCGTGCGCCGTCAGGCGGCTTGTGGTTTCGACGTCCCGCCCCAACACGATGCGCGTGTACCTGTCGAACGCGTCCGCAAGCTCATCCCACCACGCATCGTACGCCGCCCGCAGCTCGCTGACGACGGCCGGATGCGCCGACGCTACGTCCGTTTTCTGGGCCGAGTCGGCACGGATGTCGTAGAGTTCCTCGCCGTCGATGAGGCGCCACCGCTCGGTCATTACGGCGCTTCGTCGCCACTTCTCGGGATGCTGGATCCGCTGGGAGTGGACGAACAACGTGCGATCTGGCCAGGCGCCGGTCTGTTCCAAAAGCGGCACCAGGCTTCGGCCGTCGAGGTCCACGTCGGTGGGCGGCTGCACAGTGGCCGCCTCCAGGAGCGTCGGCAGCACATCGATGTGGGCCGTCAGCGCACCCACGTCGCGGCCGCCTGTCCACCCGCCGGCGGGCCAGTGGACGTAGAATGGCACGCGATGACCGCCCTCGTATTGTGAGCCCTTGTAGCCTCTCATGCCGGCATTGTAGGCGCGCCCGGCCGTGCCGTTGTCGGTCATAAAGATCAGGATGGTGTTGTCGGCCAGCCCCCACGCTTCGAGCCGGCGTCGGAGCCGCCCGAACTGCTCGTCAAAGTGCGTGATCATGCCGTAGAACCGAGCGAGCCGGTCGGGCACGCCCGCGTCGCGGTACGCCTGCACGTACGGGTCCGGCGCGCGGAAGGGGGCGTGCGCGACGTTGGTCGGCAGGTAGAGAAAGAAGGGCTCCGACCGATGCGCCTCGATGAACGAGAGGGCATGGTCGAAGAAGACGGTGGTGCAGTAGCCGTCGAAGGCTTCGCGGTGGCCGTTGTGCCAGTACGTATCGTCGACGTAGTCGTTGCCCCACGCATCGGGCGTCTGCCCGATGCCTCCACCGCCATGGATGAGCACGTCGTCGAACCCCACGTCCTGCGGGCGAAACGGGTCGTTGTCGCCCAGGTGCCACTTACCAAAGATGCCGGTCGCATACCCGGCCTCGCCCAGCAGTTCCGCGACGGTCGTCTCCTCGCGGTGCAGCTGCGACCGGCCGGCGATGGTGTGCCAGACGCCCGTCTTGGTGGCGTAGCGACCGGTCAGGAGCGCGGCGCGGGTCGGCGAGCAGGTCGGGTCGACGTGGAAGTCGGTGAACCGAATGCTTTCCGCGTGCAAGGTGTCGAGGTTCGGCGTCTGTACCACCGGATTGCCGTGCGCGGCGATGTCGCCATAGCCCTGGTCGTCCGTCATCACGAGGATTACGTTCGGTCGGCGCTCCTCAGCGGTAGGCGACGGGCCGCATCCCGCGAGGACGAGCACCAGCACCGCGACGGGAACCACCACATGGAGAGCGGCTCGTCGTAGGGCGCCACGGGCGATGGGCCGGACGTACGTGGGCATGAAATCGGAGGATGGGGTCATTGCGGGACCGGAGGTTGAGGCGGTTGGCGCGGGCAGGGCGACGATTCAACGCCCCAACCGACCGGCAATCGGCCATCGACAATCTACTCACTGCGTAGCACTTCCGCAGGATCGACCCGGGCTGCGCGGAGGGTGTGTACGCTCACGGCGGCCAGCGCAATCAGCAGGGCCGCGAGCCCCACGCCCAAGAACGGCCACGGCGTCAGCTCGATGCGCTGCGCAAAGTCTTGAAGCCACTGGTGGGCAAGTACATACCCGGGCG
>JAAAPH010000043.1 GCA_009908415.1 Bacteroidota bacterium | reverse complement strand
GGTCAACTCGGCGTTCATGCGCCTGCAGCTCGTAGAGCCGGCCCAGCGCGATCGTACGCAGATGGACGTGGCCGATCAATTAACCCAGGCCGTGTCGCAGCTCGAAGGCGCGCGCACGTACGTCTCGCAGGAGCAGACCATCTCGATCGGGTTCGGTCGGGGGCTGCCGGTGCAGTATGTGCTCCAGGCGCCCAACCTGGACGAACTGAAGAGCGTCTTGCCGGCCTTCATGGAGCGCGCGCAGCAGGAAGAGGCCTTCGCGTTTGCGGACGTCAACCTCAAATTCAACAAGCCCGAGTTGGAGGTGACCATCGATCGCGACCGGGCAAACAACATCGGCGTGTCCCCACGCGACGTGGCGCAGACGCTGCAGCTCGCCCTCAGCGAGCAGCGGGTGGGGTATTTCGTGCGCGACGGGGAGCAGCGTGAGATTATCGCGCAAGTGGAGCAAGAAGACCGGAACGAGACGCTCGACCTGACGAGCCTGTACGTCCGCTCGGCGAGCGGCGAGCCCGTCCTGCTCGACAATCTGGTTACCGTGCGCGAACGCCCCACGCCGCCGCAGCTCTTCCGGTTCAACCGGTACCGCTCGGCCACCATCTCGGCCCAGCTCGCGCCGGGCTACACCATCGCCGACGGCATCCAGGCGATGGATAACATCGCGGCGGATGTGCTGCCCGAGTCGTTCGCGACATCGCTCAGTGGGCCCTCGCGCGATTTCACGGAGACGTCGAACCGGCTGCTCTACGTGTTCATCCTGGCGCTCGTGCTCATCTACCTCGTGCTGGCCGCCCAGTTTGAGAGCTTCCGCGACCCGTTCACGATCCTGCTGACCGTGCCGCTCGCGCTCGCCGGCGCGTTTCTCTTTCTCTGGTACTTCAACCAGTCGATCAACATCTTCAGCCAGATCGGCATCGTGATGCTGATCGGTCTCGTGGCGAAGAACGGCATTCTGATTGTCGAGTTTGCGAACCAGCGCAAGGCAGCGGGGCTCTCGATCCGTGAGGCCATCGAGGACGCCGCCGCGGCCCGCTTCCGCCCCATCCTGATGACGGCGCTCTCCACCACGCTCGGCGTGCTGCCGATTGCACTCGCGCTGGGCGCCGGGGCGCAAAGTCGCATCCCGATGGGCCTGACCGTGATCGGCGGGCTCCTCATCGGCACGGCGCTCTCGCTCTACGTCATCCCGGCGATGTATACGTACCTGACGAGCGAAGAGGCCGGCGCCAAGATGGCCACCGCCGGCGTCTCGGTCGGCGACGGCATGCCGGGCGACCGCGCCGTGGCGCGCACCGAGGCCGAACCCGAGACGGCGGAGTAACGCGCTGCCTACCCCATTTACCCCACCGACACGCACCAGCCGGGGGCGAACCGCCGTTCGTCCCCGCTTTTTCATGTCCGCACGACGCATTCCTTCATCCATGATGTTGTCCTTCCTCTTTCGATCACTCGTTCTCTGTGGGCTCATTGCGCTCGTGGGCGGACCGCCCCCTGCCGCGGCGCAAGAGGCGGCGCCCGGCGATACGCTGCGCCTGTCTGACGTGGTGCGCGTGGCGCTGGAGCGCAACTACCAGGTGCAGGTTGCGCGCAACGACGTCGACATCGCAGCCAACGACTATGCCGTTGGCAACGCCAACTTCCTCCCCACGCTGTCGCTGGGCGGAGGGTACAACGGCACCATCAGCAATACGCGGCAGCAGTTCATCAGCGGCGACCCCCAGGATGTGACGGGCGCGCAGTCCACGCGCTACACGGCCGATTCGCAGTTGGAGTGGACGCTCTTCGACGGCCTCGGGCGCTTTGCCACGTACAACCGGTTGGAGGCGCAGCTCAGTGAGCAGCAGGCCGACACCGACGCGCTGGTCGAGTCGGTGCTGGCCGACGTCGTTCTAACGTACTACGATGTGGCGCGGCAGCAGCAACAGCTCCGGGTGCTGCAGGAAGCCGTCGACATCTCTGAAGAGCGCCTCCGCATCGCCGAACTGCGCCGCGAGGTGGGTTCGGCGTCGGACCTGGAGGTGCGCCAGGCGCAGGTTGACCTGAATGCGGATCGCGCCGCCGCGCTACGGCAAGATGTGGCGCTCGCCAACACGAAGGCCACGCTCAACCGGCTGCTGGCGCGCCGCGGGGCTTCCACGGCCTTCGACGTGACCGACCGCATCGACGTGGATCGCGGGTTGGACCAGGGTGCCCTGCTGGCTGCAGCCGAGCAACAAAACCCCACGCTGCGCCGGGCCCGCCGGTCGGTGCGCGTGGCGGAGTGGGAGCAGCAAGAGGTGCGGGCCGAACGCCTCCCCACCCTCGATGCTACGCTGGGATACGGCTATGCCCGCAGCGAGTCGGAAAGCGGGTTTTTGCAGAGCAGCCGCAGTTACGACCTCACGTACGGCTTTACGTTATCCTTCGACGTGTTCGACGGGTTCGACCGGCGGCGGCGCCTCGAAAACGCCGCGGTGCGCGAGCGTACGGCCGAGCTGATCGTCGAGGACGTGCGCACCCAGATCCAGGCCGATCTCACGAGCACGTACACGAGCTATCAGAACCGGCTGGAGTTGGTGGCGCTGGAGCAAGAGAACCTTGACGCCGTGGCGGCCAACGTCGACATCGCGCTGGAGCGGTTCGAACTCGGCGAAATCACGTCCGTGGAGCTGCGCGAGGTGCAGGAGCAGTTCATCCAGGCCGAGAGCCGCCTGCTCACGGCGCAGTTCGAGGCCAAGCAGGCCGAAGTCACGCTGCTCCGGCTCAGCGGCGCGCTGCGCGAGCGGATTGCAAGCGGCCCGTAACCCCCCAGGCGTAGCACGTCCTCGTCTTGGGGACACGCCGCAGCCGCTCCGCCCGGAGCGGCTTTTTTCGTGGCC
>JAAAPH010000216.1 GCA_009908415.1 Bacteroidota bacterium | reverse complement strand
TCGCCCAGCAGGCTCTGCCCGCGCAGCACGGCGTACGTGCCCAGCCCGCCGCCGACGATGCCGAGCGTCGCCGCGCCGAGCGCCACCGTCCGCAGCGTGTAGTTGAAAAGCAGTTCGTGGAGGAGGTCGATCATTTATCCGCGATGATTTCTGCACTGCCCAGGGTTCGGTCCCCCCTCGGCTACGATGATCGTCTGTTCTTTCGCTTCTTGGCACCAACTCTTCGGAGCCATTGTACATACGCAGACGTCTTCCCGCGATACGCGCGTAAGCGACTCACGTTAGTAAAGCGGAAAGCGACGCTTCACGCCAGTGCATCCAGCACCAAGGCGGTGCTGTCTGGATTCCCGATCGAGGTCGGGAATGATTTCTTGTGATGGTGATTCTGGGACACGCGAACACGTCGCTCAAGCCGCAGCCTCGGAGGACGGCTCAGCGGCCCCTCCGCCCTGCTGCTGGCGCAGAAAGCCGACGCGACCGCCGTACGTGAGGCGCAGGTTCTCGTCCGTGAACACCGCGTCGACCGGCCCGCTGGCGATGCGCCGGACATTGAGCAGCATCACGTGGTCGAAGTACTCGGTGACCGTCTGCAGATCGTGGTGCACGACGATGACCGTGCAGCCGCGCCGCCGCAGCGCGCGCAGGATGTCGATGATGGCGCGCTCGGTGGTGGCGTCGACGCCCTGCAGCGGCTCGTCCATGAAGTAGAGGTCGGCGTCCTGCACGAGCGCGCGCGCCAGAAAGACGCGCTGCTGCTGCCCCCCCGACAGCTGGCTAATCTGCCGGTCGGCGTAGTCGACCATCCCGACCTCGTCGAGGGCGGCGCGAGCCTTCTCCCGCTCCGGAGCGCCGGGGCGCCGGAACCAGCCGAGCTGGCCGTAGAGGCCCATCATCACCACATCGAGCGCGTGCGTGGGGAAGTCCCAGTCCACACTGCCGCGCTGCGGGACGTAGCCCACGCGCTGGCGCTGCTCCGCGTAGGGCGTGCCGAAGATGCGCACCTGCCCGGCCGCCGGCTCCACGAGCCCGAGCACAGACTGGATGAGCGTCGTCTTCCCCGCCCCGTTCGGCCCCACGATGCCCATCAGCGTTCCGGTGGGCACGGTCAAGTCGATGTCCCACAGCACCGGGTCGTCTCGGTACGCCACCGTCAGATCGCGGACGGTCAGGGCAGCGGGCGTCGGATCATCAGTCATCGGTGCAAAGCGGTATGATTCGCAGGACGGCAGGCGGGCGGATCATCAGATGGGTTCGCGCAACAGGCCCTGCACGATGGTGTCGATGTTGTGGCGGACCGCGCCGACGTACGTGCCCTCGGGCGTGCCGGCATCGCCGAGCGCATCGCCGTACAACGTGCCGCCGACCCGCACCTCGAAGCCTTTCGCGCGGACCGCCTCGCGGACGGCCTGAATGCCCCGCGGCGACACCGACGTTTCGACGAAGAGCGCCGGGATGCGCCGCTCGACCACGAAGTCGGCGAGCGCCTGCACGTCGCCCGCTCCCGCTTCGCTGGACGTCGAGATGCCCTGCAGCCCGCGCACGTCGAAGGCGTAGGCGCGGCCGAAGTAGCTGAACGCATCGTGCGAGGTGATGAGCACGCGCTGCGCGGCCGGCACGCGTTTGGCCTGCGCCGTCACGTACCGGTCGAGGCTGTCGAGCCGTTGCACGTACGCCTCCGCGTTCGACCGGTAGAGGTCGGCGTGGGCAGTGTCTTTCTGGGCCAGCACCTCGCCGACGTGCCGCGTCACCCGCGCCCACAGCGCCACGTCGAACCACACGTGCGGATCGTGATTCCCCACGTACTCGGCCGAGGCGATCCGCAGGCTGTCCGGGACGGCGTCATCGGCGAGGGCCACGGTCGTGATCTGGCGGCGCGCCATCTGTTCGAAGACCTCGGTCATCTTGCCTTCGAGGTCGAGCCCGTTGTACAGGACGACGTCCGCCTCGGCCATGCGCTGCACATCGCCCTCGCTCGCTTTGTAGAGATGCGGATCGACGCCGGGCCCCATCAGCGTCGTGAGCGCGACCCGATCGCCGGCCACCTGCCGCACGAGGTCGCCGATGATGTTTGTCGTCGCCACGACGCGCATCTTGCGGTCGGAGAAGTCGGCCGCCCGGTCGGCGGCGGGCTGACGCGCACAGCCGGCCGCGACGAGGCCCACGCCAACGATGAGAACAAGGATCCGGGACAGCGATTGGGACATGGCGGCGGTGGAATCGTGAGGAAGACCGGCGGAGCGGCGCATCGAACGGGCCAAGAAACACGCACGTTGTTATTTTAGCCGAGGCTAAAATGTTTCGCCGGCCTCACCCGATCGGCCCCGCCGGGCGCTCCGCCGCGCCGCCGTCGGGGCCCTCGGCGGGCTGGCGTTCTCCGCCCGCCGGGGCGGCCTCTTGCTCCGCCTGGCGCCCTTTGAGGCGGGTAGCGAGCAGCGCCAGCCCCCCGGCGATGCCTGCGATGAGCAGGAACGCCTGCGCGTAGCCGGCCACGCCGCTCGGGCCCGACTCGGCCACGGCGCCGATGAGCGCCCCGCCGAGCAACTGGCCCATCCCCAGGAAGAGCGCGATGACGCCCTGTGCCACCGTGCGCTCGGCGGCGGTCGACTCGCGCAGTAGGATGTAGCTGAGCGAGGAGCCCAGGAGGCACGCCAGCCCGAAGCCGATGGCGATGGAGCCGCCGTAGAAGGCGACCCGGTCGGCCGGCACGGCACCCATCACGGCAAAGCCGACGGCCAGCAGGAGGGTCCCCGTCAACACGATGGGCCGCGAGCCCACGCGGTCGAGCACGCGCCCGGCTACCGGCGAGGCAATCGCCACCGCGATGACGAGCGGCAGCAGCATAAACGACGCCGTCGCGTCGGCTACACCGAAGGCCGCCACGGCCAGGTCCGGGAAGAAAATGAAGGCTGCCTCGGTGAGCCCGGCCCCCGCGGCCAAGGCGCTCGCGATCTGGACCTGCCGGCTCGTGAAGAGCTCCAGGCGCAGCAACGGATCGGCCACGCGGCGCTCGATGCGAATGAAGACGGGCACGAGCGCAGCCGCGAGTAGCAGCGCCAGCCCGACCTCCGGGCGCAACAGACTCGCCATCACGGCTTGCGTGTCGATCTGATTCACGCCGTACGCCAACGCCGCCAGCAGCACGCCGGCCGTCGCCATGCCGCCGAGATCGAGCGGCTCGTCGCCCGGCGCCGCGGTCGCGGGCAGCACGACCCAACCCAGCCCGGCCACGAGGAGCGCGAGGGGCGCGCTCAACCAGAAGAGCCAGGACCAGCTCGTGACGCTCAGCACGATGCCCGCGAAGATGGGCCCAATCACGAACGCCACACCGTACACCGCGCCCAGCACGCCGAGCGCGCGGCCGTGCTTCTCGGGCGCGAACGTGTCGCCCACCACGGCGCTGGCGGCCGGGAAGATACCGGCGGCCGCCATGCCCTGCACGCCGCGCCCTACGAGCAGCATCGGGAAGCTCGTGGCGGAGCCGACAATGGTGGCCCCCAGGCCAAAGAGCAGCACGTCGGCCGTAAACAGCGTACGGCGCCCGAACCGGTCGGCCAGGCGCGACATGAGCGGGATGCTCACGAGGTTCGCCAGCACGAATACGTTGAACACCCACGCGATCGTGCGCCGGTCCACGTCGAAGGCGTCCTGCAGCGCCGGCAGCGCGGGGCCAACGATGGCGATGTCGAGTGCGGCGATGAGGACCCCAAAGAATAGCACAGCGAGAACGCGACGCGGGGCACTCATCGGCACTGGAGGCACGCAGAGACAGGCTACGAGATAGACGTTACCGTCTCACGATCCGAGCGCGCTGCTGTTTCTTCTTTTGACCCGTTCGATGACCCTCGCCGAGCGATGTTACTTCTCGCACCCATCGTCTATATTTACAACGACCTTGCGCTCTTCTCCCCCGACTTATCGTAGCGCCTCATGGCTACTGTCGATCCCGATATCAAAGCCGCTCCCGAGGCGGCGATCATGCCGGAAGGCACGAAGTACGGTACGTTTGCCGGCGTCTTCACGCCGACGCTGCTCACCATCCTGGGCGTGATTATGTATCTGCGCACCGGATGGGTGGTGGGCAACGCCGGCATCTTCGGCGGCCTGCTCATCATTCTGATGGGATTTGGCATTGTGCTCGCCACGGGCCTCTCGATGTCGTCCATCACCACCAACATCCGCATTGGGGCGGGCGGTGCGTACTCGATCATCTCACAATCGCTGGGGCTGGAAGTAGGTGGCAGCGTAGGCATCCCGCTCTACCTGTCGCAAGCGCTGGCGGTCACGATGTACCTATTCGGCTTCCGGGAGGGATGGATGTGGGTCTTCCCGGGCCACTCGGCGCTCCTCGTCGACCTGATCGCCTTTGCGCTCGTCTTCGGCATTGCGTATGCCAGCGCAGGGCTGGCCTTCCGCGTCCAGTATGGCATCCTGGCCATCATCGTCGCGTCGCTCATCTCGGTCGCCGTGGCCGCCTACACCGGGTCGATGACCATTCCGTTTGAGGATGTACGCCTCTGGGGCGACTTTCCCGGCGCCCCAGAGGATGGCTTCGGCGGAACGTCGTTCTGGGTGGTATTTGCCGTGTTCTTCCCCGCCGCCACGGGCATCATGGCCGGTGCCAACATGTCCGGCGAACTGGAGGACCCGCGCCGAAGCATCCCGTTAGGCACGCTTTCGGCCATCGGCGTCAGCCTCGTCATCTACGTGCTGCTGGCCTTTTGGCTGGCGCGCTCGGCCGCCCCCAATGATCTGGTGAGCAACTACACGATCATGATCGACCGGGCCTTCTGGGGCCCTCCGGTGGTGGCCGGCCTGCTGGGTGCCACGTTCTCGTCGGCCCTGGCCTCGGCGGTGGGAGCGCCGCGCATTCTGCAAGCGCTGGGCAACCACGACATCCTGCCCAACAGCGCGTGGATCGCGCAACGCACCCGTTCGGGCGAGCCGCGCAACGCGATGCTCATTACGGCCGGCATCGTGCTGGCGGCGCTCATGGTACGCGACCTGAATACCATCGCCCCGCTCATCACCATGTTCTTTCTGATCACCTACACGATGATCAACGTGGTGGTATTCATCGAGCAGAGCATGGGGCTGGTGAGTTTTCGGCCGCTGCTCCGCGTGCCGCGCTTTGTGTCGTTTGCCGGCGCTGCCGGGTGCCTCCTGGCCATGTTTATCATCAACCCGACCTTCGGGCTGATGGCGCTCGGCGTGGTGGTCGTCTTCTACAGCCTGCTCGTGCGGCGCAGCCTCGACACCGACCTGGCTGACGTGCGCAGTGGCCTCTTCGTGTCGGTGGCGGAGTGGGCGGCCAAGCAGGTGAAAAATCTGTCGGCCAGTCAGGAGCGCGCCTGGAAGCCCAACCTGCTCGTGCCCGTCGAGGATGCCGATACGCTACGCGGCTCCTTCCTGCTGATTCAGGACATCGTGGCCCCGAAAGGCTCGGTCAACGTGCTCGGCCTGAACGGCCCCGACGCCTCGGCCGACTTGCCCGACCGCGTGGAAGACCTCACGGTGGCCTTTCGCAAAAATGACGTCTTCGCGTCGTCGGCCATCGTCGATGCACAGCACTTCACGCCTAGCCTCACGGCGAGTATGCAGACGCTGCGGAGCGCCTTTTTCAACCCGAACATCCTGTTCCTCCCTCTCCCGCCGACCAACGAGCGGTCCGATTCGTACGCCCATCTCGTGCAAGCGGCCGAGGGGCAGCACATGGGTGTGCTGCTCTATGCGCCGCACAACCGCGCCGGCCTGGGGCAGCGCGAGACGGTGAACGTGTGGATCAATGACCGCAGCCCCGACTGGACGGTGCGGATGGACATCGGCAACCTCGACCTGCTCCTGCTGGCCGCCTACAAGCTCAAACGCAACTGGCAGGCCCACATGCGCCTGCTCACAGTGGTGGAGACCGAAGAGGACGCCGCCGACGCCCATGACTTTCTTAGCACGGTGGTGGATCTGGCCCGTATTCCTGAGGCTGAAATCGTCGTGCGGGTGGACACCTTCACGCAGTTCCTGCACCGCGCGCCGCAGGCCGATGTCAATTTCTTCGGCCTGATGCGTCCGCCCGACTTCGACAAGATGCGTCAGTTTGTCGATGCAACCCGGTCGAGCTGCCTCTTCATCCGCGACTCGGGGCAGGAGAACGCCCTGGCCTAGCCGACGCGTCTACCGCCGGGTGGCCGTGGCAATCGCCTCGAAGTCGAGCCCTTCGTACGTGAACGACGCCGCCTCGAACAGCTGGTCACCGTACTGGTCGCGCCAGCTTTTGTGGAAGGACAGCTCCAGATTCTGGGGCGGCTCGACGAAAAAGGTGACCGTGTACGGGTCGGTGCGGGCGCCGGGCAGGGCCATGTTGCGGGCGTAGTGCATGTTGTCGCCCAGCGTGATGTGCGGCGTGAAGGAGACACTCGTCATCTCTCCCGTCCGCTCGTTGGTCACCTCGGCATACAGGTGGAGATAGCCCACGAACCCGCCGCGCGTAGCACCTTCAGGCACAGCTATGCTTTCGTCCTCTGCCCAGTGCACGAGGGCCTCCAGATGCACATCCGTGTCCGCCTCCGGCAGGTTCTGCTCGCGCGGCGTGACGTCATCTTTGATGGCGCCCTCGAACGTGATGGCAATGCCCGGCCCAACGACCTCTTCGCCGAGGACCATCTCGGGCACCTGGGCCGCGCTTGGCTGGAAGGCAATGAGCAGCAGACTGGCGACAGAGAGAGTGACTATGCGCTGGGCGACCTTCAGCATGGCGGCGTGACATCGATGAGGGGGCAAGGCATGAATTTACCGTGCTAAATGAATGCAGCTCGGGCCCCAATGCTCCGCGGCGAGCTGTACGAAAACGTAATAGACCACGCCTTCCGTTGGATGCGTGGCCGTGCGAAGGACCCCTGCCCCGTAGCCCCCGTGATAGGGCTCACCAGCGCCGACCGACCGTCACAGGAACACAGCGCCTGCATCCTGCGTGGTTACGTATTGTTTGCTGCGCGCGGGCTGAGCGCGTCCATTTTTAAGATTATACGCACGTTGTCGATCTCATTATGCCCACCTACGAATACCGCCGCGAAGACGGAACCACGTTTGAAATTCAGCAGCGCATCACCGACGACCCGCTGGAGACGTGCCCCGACACCGGCCAGAAGGTCGAGCGCCTCATCAGCGGAGGCAGCGGCCTCATCTTTAAGGGCGACGGCTTTTACGTAAACGACTATGGCAAGGGGTCGTCGACCGGCGCCACCGCATCGAACGGCTCGTCCGGTGCGTCCGAGGCCGACGGTGACGCCCAAGCCGAGTCGTCTACCGAGGCGACCGACGCCAGCGACGACGCATAGTGCCGACTCGCCGAGCAGCGGACGCAGAGCGACCCTTTTCGCTCTGCGTCCCACGGACTCCCCCTGTCGGAACACAAAAAGCACCGGCTGCCAATGCGCCGGTGCTTTTTGGTTGGCTGGTCTCCCCGATGGGCTTGCACCCCTGCCCCCGACCTTCAATCGTTACGCGATGGGTCCTTTCGTGGCCGTCACCGCGGCATCGGCAATTCCGAGGAAATCTTCCGCGCGAAGGCTGGCCCCGCCGATCAATCCGCCGTCGATATGCGGCTGTTCGAGGAGCGACCGGGCGTTGTGCGGCTTCATGCTTCCCCCGTACAGCACCTCAATATCGGGCGCCATCTCCTCGCCATACAGCCCGGCGAGCACCTCTTCGATAAACGCGTGCATCGCCTCGGCCTGCTCCGGCGTGGCCGTGTCTCCCGTGCCAATGGCCCAGACGGGCTCGTAGGCGACCACGAGCTGCTCGGCGCCTTCGATCGGCACCTCCTTGAGCGCGCCGCGCACCTGCGTGCGCACCACGGCTTCGGCGTCGCCGCCGTCGCGCTGCGCTTTGGTTTCCCCAACGCAGACGATGGGGATCAGCTTGTGATCGACGGCCTGCTGGACCTTGCTGTTAACGCCCGCGTCGTCCTCGCCGAAATACTGGCGCCGCTCGGAGTGGCCGAGGATGACGTAGCGGCAGCCCACCGAGTGCAGCATGGGCGCTGAGACCTCGCCCGTGTAGGCACCCTCGTCGGCGAAGTGCATGTTTTGTGCGCCCACGGCCACATCGGTGTCTGCAAGCTCATCACGCACCGCCTCCAAGCTGATGAACGGGGGGCAAACGGCGAGGTCGACATCGTCGAGCGCCGCGCCGCGCTCCGCCACGGCCGCGGCAACATTGCGCGCCAGCACCTGCGCCGCCGACAAATCCGTGTGCATCTTCCAGTTTCCAGCGATCAGCATGGTGCGTGTTTGGGGTCTAGGGGTTTGGGTATTCAAGACGTTGGTAGTTGGGAGGTTGGGCACGCTTTATGGTCACGCCTGCACTCCCGCAATGGCCTCTCGCCTTCACTTGGTGGCCTGGTAGGCAAACATGGGCGGGAGGTTGAGGATTTCGTACTCTTTATGGACGTGCCCGAAGTGACGCCGCAGGGGCTTCTCCATGTGATTGTAGTTCTGATAGACCAGAAATTTTCCGTCGTCATTCAGGATGCGGCGGGTGCGTTGGAGCAGTTCGTGCTTCACCGCGTCGTCCAGAAAGGAAAACGGAATGCCCGAGATCACGTAGTCGGCCGCAGACTCGCCCGCGGCTTCCAGGATCGCCTCGACGTTTTCAGCGCGGTCGTGGACCACCTCCACGCGCTCGTCGTGTCCGAACCGCTGGCGCAGCTTCTCGACGAACGCCTGATTCCCTTCAATCAGGACAAGCTTTGAGTCGCGCGTCATCTCGGCCACGAGGTGCTCCGTGAACACGCCCGTCCCCGGCCCATATTCGACGATCACGTTGGGCGCCGTGAAGTCGACCCACCGGCACACCCGCTTCACGAGAAACGAGGAGGACGGCGTGATGGCCGCGACGTCGCGATCCTTGATGAAGTTCTTGATGTAGGACAAGGTGCTCATAAGAGGCAGCGGACTCGTTCGGCAGATGATCGGTGGTAGGCGAACCCAGTTGCATCAATTAATTACACAGCGATCAGCTTCGCAATGGCCGACCGGTACCAGCCAGGCCTAGTTGGGCGGGGCGAGCGCATCGATGATCTGCTGGGCGTCTTCTTGGAGCCGCGCAAAGGCGCTGCCGACGTACTTGTCGACGATGCGCCCGTCGGCATCGATAAGCAGGCGGGTGGGCAGCGAGCCGATATTGTACTTCTTGACGAGCTCACGCCCGAGCTCCTCGGTCGCCACGACATGCGTTCCGGGCAGGTCGCGCCCCTCGAAGAACGCCTCGTTGAGCAGCGTATCCGGCTGCAGCGACACGGAGATCATGCGGAGGTCGACGGGGCGCGCGGCCTCGTAGAGCGCCTTCCGCGTGGCAAGCTGGCCGCGGTACAGCTCGTTGGACGGTTGATAGAACTCTACCACCACCGGCTGGCCGCGCAGGTCGGTGAGCGCCAGGGGAGCTCCGTCCCAGGTAGTCGCTTCGAAGACGGGCGCCGTCATGCCGGGAAGCAGGTTATTCACCTCATACTCGGCGCGCGCGGCCCATTCGCTCCAGGGGGTGTCGGGATAATCTTGTGCCAGCGTGCGCGCCGCCGCGAGGGCGTCCTCTCGGGCGAGGCTGTCGGCGTGGGCGCGCACGATCTCGGCCTGCAGGGCCGCCTTCTGGTTGGTGGAGGCGGCGCGCTGTTGGAAGCGACGCAGCAGATCGAGCGCTGCCGCCTGACCGCCGCGCCGGGCCTCCGCCCGCCGGGCTGCGCGGGCCACCTCTACGAACCGCGGATTCGCGGGCTCGATCTGGTTAGCGCGGGCGACGATCAGCGAGTCGTTCCAGCCTTCGAGCAAGGCGATGGACTCCGCCGCGCTCTGCGCGGCACCCAGCGTCCCCGGATAGGTGCGGCGCATGCTCCACAAGACCTGGGCTGTCTGCCGGACGCGCGCCTCCATGGCCGTCCCGGTGCCCGACTGCGTGGTGTCCTGCAAGTTTTCGATCAATGCCTGACGATGCAGCGCCATCGTGTTCTGATAGGCCGTCCAGGCCGAGTTTTCGGTGGAGCGAATTGTGATGGGCCGCCGAAGCGGGAGTTCCATCGCAACCTCCGCGGAGTCGCTCTCGGACACGACGTATTCCGTGGAGGCCACCGTTGTGCCCCGGCGGCGAACGATGAGCGGATAGATGCCTGCATCCGGCGCAAACACGTCGGTCGAAAAAGCCCCCTCGCGGTTGGTCACGTCGTACCCGAGCGTATCCACATTGCCCTCGGCGGTCTGGCGGAGGACAAGCACCTCAAAGCCCCGGTAGTCCGGAATGGAGTCGACCTCGGCACTGACCGTGATGCGTCCCTGCAAATGGCTCTGGACCAGCGAGGACGGCTCGGAAGACGGCTGGGCTTGGGCCCGCGGGACGAGCCCAAGAAGGACCCATGCGGTAAGCACCGCCGCCCCAAGGGGCGACGCGAGACGGCGGAAATCAGAAAACTCAGCGTAGTGCACGGGTCAGAGGTGGTTGGGCTGCAGATGACGAGGAGTTGCGCGCCGTACGCACAGCGAACTTCAGTTGTTCGCCTGCTCGCGGCGCGCCTCCAGCTTCTCACGAATCAGTTCGCGGACGACTTGGGGGTCCGGTGAGCCCTCGAAGCTGCGCATAACCTGTCCGATGAAGTAGCCAAAGAGGCCGTCTTTTCCGTCGAGATAGGTCTGGACCTGCTCGGTATTTTCGTCCAGCACGCGGTTTACCACGGGCTCAATGGTGCCCTTGTCCGATACCTGAATCAGATTGCGCTCCTCGGCAATCTTGCCGGCCGACCGGTCGGTCTCTTCCAGCATCGCCTCGAACACCTCTTGGGCCGCACTGGAGTTGACTTTGTCCTCCATCCGGAGGTAGACGAGCTGGGCCAGGCGGTCGGCCGTGATCGGGAACGCATCAACCCCGATGCCCCGCTCGTTGAGGATCCGCATCACGTCGGTCATCACAAAATTGGAGACCTCCTTGGCCTGCGCCTGCGTGTTGCCGCCTTTGGTGCGCTTGAAGAGCGCCGACAGCGTCTGCTCGAAGTAGTCGGCCACGGCGCGCTCCTCGGTAAGCACGGAGGCGTCGTACGCCGGCAGCCCCATCTCTTCCTCGAAGCGGCGCCGGCGCGCATCGGGCATCTCCGGGAGACTGGACCGCACGGCCTCCAGCATGGACTCGTCGATGGCGACCTCCACGAGATCGGGGTCGGGAAAGTAGCGGTAGTCGTGCGCCTCCTCCTTCGAGCGCATCGACCGTGTCTCGCCGCGGTCGGCGTCCCACAGCAGCGTCTCCTGTGCGATGGACTCGCCGAGCTCGCGCCGCTTGATCTGGCGGTCGATCTCGTATTCGAGGGCCCGTTCCACGTTGCGGAACGAGTTCATGTTCTTGACCTCCGTCTTCGTGCCCAGCTGGCGGCGGCCACGCGGCCGGACCGAGACGTTGGCGTCGCAGCGCAGCGACCCCTCCTCCATGTTGCCGTCGCTGATGCCGAGGTAACGCACAAGTTGGCGGATCTTCTGCAGGTAGAGGTACGCCTCGTGGGCCGAGCGCAGGTCGGGCTCGGAGACGATCTCGATGAGCGGCACGCCGCACCGGTTGTAGTCGACCAGCGTGTCGTGCGGGTCGCGGTCGTGCATCGACTTGCCGGCGTCTTCCTCCATGTGGATGCGCGTGAGCCCAATGCGCTTCGTGGGCTCCTGCGGCTGACCGTCCCCGCCGACAGTGTCAACCGCTTCGTCGTCGAGCAGGATCTCGACGTAGCCGTCGTGGCAGATCGGCGTGTCGAACTGCGAGATTTGGTAGCCCTTCGGCAGATCCGGGTAGAAGTAGTGCTTGCGAGCGAAAACGGCCCGCGAGGCGATGGAGCAGTGCGTCGCCAGGCCCATCCGCAGCGTGTACTCCACGACCTTTTTGTTGAGGACGGGGAGCGTCCCCGGGTGGCCCAAGCTGATGGGATCGACGTTCGTATTCGGGGCGGCCCCGAAGGCGGTGGAGTCGGGGCTAAAGATCTTGGCATCGGTCTGCAACTGGACGTGGACCTCCAGCCCGATGACCGGCTCGTACTTTTCGTGCAGCATGGTAAGGCGTTCCGTTCGGCAGGGCGGCGCATCGCGCGGATCGGACCGCGCAATCATCTGACATGTATCCCACGCGCCGATAGATGTTCGGGCTGCAGGACGAGCGACACTGAAAAATACGGCGGGCCGGCGCGCAAAGCCAACCGCCTACGCAGCGAACGCTTCAAACTTTTTGAGGATTTCGGCGGTGTGCGCCCCGGTTTTCGGCCGTTTAAACACGTGACGGATCACGCCGTCTGGATCGATGAGGTACGTCGTACGCGCGGTGCCCATAAACGTGTTGCCGTACATCTGCCGCTCACCGTACACGCCGTATGCGTCGAGTACGGCATGTTCGGGGTCGGCCACGAGCGGGAAGGGCAGGTCGTATTTGGCGGCGAAGGCTTCGTGCGCGTCGATGTCGTCCTCCGAGACGCCGACCACGGCGATGCCCGCGGCCTGCAACTCGGTCTCGCCGTCGCGCAGGTTGCAGGCCTGCTTCGTGCAACCCGGCGTGTCGTCCTTCGGATAGAAGTAGAGGGCGACCCACTGGCCGCGGTAGTCGCTCAGCCGGAGCGAATCGCCAGTCTGCGTAGGGGCTTCGAAGTCGGGGGCCTCCTGGCCCGGTTCCAGGCGGTCGATGGTAGCCATGCTGGTGCGGATGGTTCATGGATGGGAGGTGCTTTTTCAATGTAGGGGCACCGCCGCTAAGCAGAAAGGCGCACCGCTTGAAGGTTTAGCGAGACATCCACCGCCCGACGAACCTGCGCGCCTCACGGAGCCCGTGCGACAGGGCCAGTGCCGGCAGCGACGCTGCGAAGAGGAGTCCCCCCATCAACGCGCTGATCCCTACGCTCTGGAGCACGATCTGCCAGAGCGGTGGACCCTCCGTCCAGGGGGCCGTCATCACGGCCCCGGCCATGGCGACGACCAGCACGGCCGTGAACACGCCCAACCGCCCGGCGGCCCGGCGCAAGCGCACGCCGAACGGGAGGGGCCCCGCCGCCCGACCACGCGCTCGCGTCCAGATCGTCCGCCCCAGGTAGCCGACCACGCTGATCATCCCAAACACGCGCAAGGCGTTGGCCCGAAACGTTTGGTCGTCGTTATACACCCAGCTGATCCACGGGTACTGCGCATCCAGCCGAAGCAGCGGGGCAAGCATCGCCTCCACGAGCGACCGATTGGCCTCCATACCGCTCACCACCACGAAGCCCAGCGTGCCCAGCGCAAAAACGGCGTACGACACGATAACGGGGGCCAGCGCCAGATACGAGAGGTAGTTTAGCCCCTCTGAGGCAAACAACCACACGAACCAGCGCTTGCTGCCGGTGGGCGGCGGATGCACGGGCGGTTCACCGGCGACAAACGACGGGTCGGACACGTGACGTGGAGGGGCGAATCAGACAATACGGCGCCCTGCAAGATACGGTGGGTTTGGGACAATTACTCCTCGCGCGCGGCCGCCGCCTGACCCTCCGCCTGGTCGTTCAGCGTCCAGTCGTAGTCTAGATAGCCGACGTCGTATGCCGCGGCCTGGAGCTTGGCTTGCACCGCCCCCTCAAAGTACGGCGCCAGGTAGCGTTGCACGTCGTCGGTGTTTTCGCCAAAGTCCTCCTCGAACCACTTGAAGATGCGGGAGAGACGAATCGCGTCGTCGCCGGCAGGGATCTGGTTCTTGGCGCGGGTGCGCAGGAAACGGCGCGCCTGGTCGTCGAGCTGCGCGTCGAGCCGGGCGCCGGTGAATGCTTCGCGGCGCAAGCGTGGGCAACTGACCGCCGCGCACACGAGCGCAAAGTGGATACGCGGCTCATCGAACCGCTCGCGGATGATTTCGTGCTCGATCTCGTCGAGGGTCCGCATCTGCCCGCCGACCTCACCCACCTCAACGTGCCAGGGCGCATTCAGCTTGGGGATGGACGGACCGCCTGCGGGGGTAATGTCCTTGATGCGCTCAACGGGATAATGATCGACGATGAGTTTGAGCGTGAGCGCGTTGTACGCGTTGATCCAGAACGCCAGTCGGGCCTCTTCGCTGAGGTTGGCGGGATCCGTCTCGGCGAGCTGCTGCAGGTACGGCGCGAGCGCGTCGTCATGGTTCGCTTGCAGCGCCGCGTAATCGACCATGCCGGCCGCGTCGACATGGGTCTGCAACAGATCCGTAAGTGCGCTGTGGTCGACCGTCGTCGGCACCGCCACAGGCTGCTGCGCGCGAACGGGCTGGACGTTGGCACCGCCCGTGCATCCGACCAGCCCCAGGGCGGCGATCAGCACGAGGTGCACGGACATACGAGCAAGGAGCCGATTCATGATCCCATAAAGAATAGGTGCGTCAGGACGGTGACCAGTCAGCAAGCCTGCAACGGCACAATGCCCGCGCCGATCCCGCCGGGCCCAGGCTTTACTTAATGGTTGGTGGCTCTCCACCGGACCGTGTTACAACGCGGGGGGCTGGGCTCAACGCAGCGCATGCAACGATCCGGCCTCGCGGGCAACCGGTGCATCGCTCATGCGGCGCTGTACGGCCTCAACGAGCTTGCGGGCCGGGGCCCGGTAGATGCTCCAGATCGTGAGCGGCAGCTCCTCGGCATATCGCCCAGGCATTACGGCCAGCAGGTCGCGCTTCTTGGGGCGGATGCGGATCTGATCCCGCAAGATGCCTTGCTCCAGGCGGATCTCCGCCAGCGCCTTCGGCTCGATTTTGACGACGTAGCGCTCCGCGTCGAACTCGCCGACGAGGGCATCTTCCACCTCGAAGACGAGGAACTCGGCATCGAGCGACAGCGTGCCGTGCAATTCGCGGAGGCCGATATCGGGCAGTTGAAATGAAACCGAATCCATGATTGCCCCCCTAGCGATGTGTTGGTCCGTGTCGTAGTGCGCCGCCCTGTGGCAAAGGCGGCGCGCCTGAAAGACGTCCCAACCTGCTGCGCTGTTACAGGGAGGCAGCCTCTCACCCCAAGGACGCGCCCGGCTAGGGTGATGCGGTCCGGCGCCCGCGCTACGGTGTGCTGCCTTCCTGCACGCGCTGCACGAAGTCGAGGATGGCACGCGCCACGGGCTCGGTGGTCTGTGGCGACCGAAGGCGACCGGCAATCACGTGGTTGCTGGGATCGCCTGTGTCGAGGAGACGGAGCGTGTCCTTCGGCGCCGCGCCGAGCGCTGCAAACCGCGCCTCGATGGCCGACGGGCTTACGACGTTGTCGTTCGGCGAGTACGCGATGAACATGGGCGTATCGATCGCGCCAAAGTCGGTCTGGTTGAGCGCCTCGATGAGCTGGGCGAGCGGCAGCAGTGCGTCGGAGCGATAGCGGCGGGTCCAGTACCGGTTGATGGCGGGGTCGTCGCTCGGCGTGCCGTTGTAAGTGCCCAGTTGCAACTGCAGCAGGTGCTCGCCCCACGGCCAGTCGGCAACGCGAGTGAGCGTCTGCTGCGCGTCGGCGTCGTGGAGCCCGTAGGCCGGTGCGATGGCCACGGTCGCTAACGGATCGGGCACTTGCTCCTGCGCTGCGAGCCACGTCACGAGCGCCCCGCCCATCGACGTGCCGATGAGCACGACCTCATCGCCCAACCGCTGGCCAATCTGGTAGGCTTCGTTCGTGTCGTTGAGCCAATCATTGAGCGTGGCCGTGCCCATGGCGTCGGCATCGCGGCCGTGGCCGGTGAGGCGCGTGTAATAGAGGTTGGCGCCCAGTCGAGCCGCGAGCGTGTCGCCCAGCGGATGCACCTCGCCGCGCGAGGCCGTGAAGCCGTGCACGTAGACGAGGGCGACCGGCGTCTTGGCCTTGGTCGTGGAGTCGGCCCAGACGATCGTCTTCTCCGTTCCGGGCCGGAGGTTGGGGACGTCGGCTTCCTGCGCAGCGAGGTAGCGGTCCAGGTCGTCCGGCAGTTCCACCGGCTGTAGCGTGGTATCGGCCGGAAGCTGCGGCCCGAGCATAAAGGCCGAAACGCCAAGCATCAGGAGGGCACCAAAGCCGAGGGTGATCTTTTTAATCACGGCGTAGCGAAGAACAATCGGTGGATGAACGGCGACAGGAGGCTTCGACGAGCGAGCACAACCCGGTGACCAAGGTACGAGAGATCCGCGGCGGATGGCAAGCGCTGTACCATCGTCGCCAGGCTCCCCCCGGAGACACTCTGCGCGCCCTCATAGCACACCCACACCGGTCGAGGCGTCCGGCCGATACGCAGTGGTGGTCGCTGGGCGCACGACTTTGCTACAGGGTGTGTCCTGCGGGTGTCCATAGATATCTGAGTAATGAATCGTGATTTCCGTACCAACCAATTCGTCATGAAAAGAACGCAGGATGGAGGCCGACGCCTCAGCGGATTGTTGCTGGGCGCGAAGCCCTTCGTCCGACAATTGGATGAGCGGGACCGACTCCCCCGGCCGAATGAGAAGTGTATCCTCTGGATGGAAGAGCACCCACGTGTCCCAGTGGAGCCCGTGCAGGACAACCCGACGAGCACGACCAGATCGCCGCAGTTCCCACGTCAGTCCTGTCCGCGGTCGGGGTTCAAGGATCAGTGATGACACCCACACACAACGCGTCACCTGGAACGCGATCCAGCATCTACTCGGACGTGACGCCCCCCAACGTCACTCGATGCGCCCCGCCTCGCGCAGCAGCGTCTCCACCCGGTCGAGCGGCAGCGCCTCGCGGATGTGACCGTCA
>JAAAPH010000350.1 GCA_009908415.1 Bacteroidota bacterium | reverse complement strand
TCCGAACCGGCTCTCGAATCTGGAAGAAGAGCTCGACAACGACTTCGGCGTCTACACCGAGAATAACGTAACCGTTCTCACGGATCTGTTTCTGAAGGGCGCCGACCGGGACGAGCTGGACCTGATCCTGGACACGTGCCGGGAACGGTTCGACAACGAGCTGGACGCTGACGAACAGCGTTTGTTCAAGCAGAAGGCCCGCGCATTCGTCCGCTCCTACGGATTTCTGTCGCAAATCATGACCTTCGAGGTCGCCTACTGGGAGCGACTCTACTACTTCCTCAAGTTCCTACTCGACAAACTGCCCGCCCTGGAGCGGGAAGATCCCGACGTCGACGTCCTCCAGCACGTCGATATGGAGAGTTATCGGGTGGAAAAACGGGCCGCCGAACAAATTCAGTTGGACGAAGCGGAAGCCCGTCTCAAGCCAAAAGGGGAAGACGTGCCGAGCAAGGTCGGCGAACCAGAGCAGGAATACCTATCTCAGGTGGTCCAAGAGTTCAATGAACGGTTCGGCACCAAGTGGACGGAAAACGACAAAACCCGAAACTTCCTTTTCGAAGAGCTGCCGGACAGCATTGCAGGCGACGAGGAGTTCGTCCGGAAGATCCAGTCTTCCGACCGTCAAAATGCCCGTATCACTGTCGAGGAACGGGTCGTGGACGAGTTCCAGGATCTAATCATGACCCACACGGACCTCTACAAGAAATTTACGGACGATCCGGAGTTTAAGGCATTCGTACAGGCAATGGTCTTCGAACACGTCTACGAAGTAGAACAATCTGCTGGCGGTTAACGGCAGACGTGACCACCTCTGTCGCTTGTTGCTACATTCGCGCCCGTGCGACAGTAGAGTACCTTACAACCGATTCAGAGCAGTATGTCTGATACCTCCGTTGAACAGTTATTTCGTAGAGCGGTCAGCCTAATCAGGACTGCAGGTCGGCCCTTTGAGGCAATGTACTTTTTTCTCGGTCTCCTTGCTTTGCGACATGGAGAGCAGATAGAGTCAAGCGCTACGTGGCCTAAAGCAGCACAGTGGCAGTCCATATGCGAGTCAAAGGACCTAGAGTCGGTGCAGGAAGCAGTTGATGCGCTGCAGAAAGAGGAGGCAACGTCGGAGATAGGCCATGCTCTCTCAGAGCTTGGACTTAGAGGTGAGGACGCCTTTTACAGCCGCGTGCAGTACGGCCGAGAAAGCATGGCTAGTCCATCAGGCGATGATTTGCCACAAGCGTTTTTGAATCTAGCCGACGACCTGTCTCCTAACAAACTTTCCGTCGAAGAACTATCACGCTTTGTCGATCGACTACTTGACGCAACAGCAGAGGCAATGGGCAAGAGCAGTGGAGCACACTATACTCCACGCCCACTCGCTGATCTAATGGCGAGTATACTTGACCCAGAGGAGAATGCCTCAATGTATGATCCAGCAATGGGCACAGGCGGTCTTCTTCTCTCACTCCTGGCACAAGTACGTCAGAAGAGCGAGGCAGGAGAAATCGCGCCGGTACTATGCGGCCAAGAGATTAATCAGCAGATTGCGGCACTTGCAAAGATCAATGCCCACCTGCACCAAGCCGATTTAGGCGTTGGTGTTGGAGACACCCTGCGAGATCCGCACCATGTGCAAAATGGTAGTGTCGCTACCTTCGACTATGTGATTGCCAACCCGCCAATTCGCTTGCGCATCGACTCAGACGCCCAGGAGAGGTTACGCAATGACCCGTACGCACGATTCCTTTCGGATAGCATTGGAAGAACAGCGGATATAGCCTTCGTCCAGCACATTGTTGCGAGTCTTGGAGATGAAGGACGAGGTATCATAGTTGTGTCCCCGGGTCTGCTGCAGGCATCTGGGCGAGAGCGTGCTGGAATTCGTTCGCTTCTTGAGCGAGGCCTGATTGAGGCTGTCGTTAGCCTGCCATCTGGTATGCTTCGCTACACTAGCATCCCAGTGGCACTCATTGTCCTCAATCGGGATATACCGGTTGAAGGAGAGGTCATGATGGTCGAAGTGAACAGTTTGGAGGATGACGGGACTCTCAGTTACGCTCAGCAGCAGAAAATATTAGCCAGCGTAAATCAGCGCAGTGAAATCGATCATTTCTCGTTGAGTGTATCGGTTGACACACTGCTAAAAAGGGGGGCAGCCATCTCACCGTCTCGGTACGTAGCTCTAGAGTCAGTGAACAACTTGATCGGTGGCATTGGGGAGAGGAAGAGACTGAAAGATATTGCGACTATCCTTCGGGGAAATCGCCTAAGCCATTCGGAGAACGGTACAGTTGACTTCTTGAGAGCAGGAGACATCGACGGTGGACGTGTAGGAGTTAACGACATCGAAGCTCAGGCTGAAGAGGGAGACATCCGGGAAGAGGTCAGTAACCTCGCGTCATGCAAAGAAGGAGATATTCTACTAAAGGCTACCGACCCCTTCGATGGAGCGCTCGCTGCGGATGGAACGGAGGGCGTTCCAATAAATCAGCAGGTCATAATCATTCGTCTCCATTCCGAATATGCGGAGCTTCGGCAGTTCCTCTTGGAGTTTATTCAGTCCGATACTGGATACCAGTTACTATCGAGTCTAGCTGGCGGCGCAACTATTTCACGTGTACGCGTTGATGTGCTGCGAGACATGCCGGTACCTGTGCCGGACAGAAGTCTGCTAAGTCTTGTAGAGGACATCCATGGGGTCGAAAACGAGCTAGATAAGAGGAGGCAGAAATTAGAGGAGCTCCGTCGACAGCTCTTCAATATGAAGGACCCCAATCGCAGTGAAGCACACGTGCGCGAGGTGTCGACAGAGGTGCAGATTTTGTCGGATGGACTCGTCCAGGCTGACGATCTCTCATATAAGATCCGCAACTTTTATCCCTTCCCGATTGCCTGGGGCTACCGGAGCCTTACAGGCATTCAAGAGGAGTCAGAGCGGCGGGAGGAACTACGCCGAGTTGCAGAAAACCTACTCGCTTTTCTCGGCTGTATCGGGCTTTCCGTAATGTTGCATGAACAGGGCGTTCCCAGTGCCGGAGAGAGTCTCAGTAGGCAATGGCTGCAGAACTGCTGGGGAGGAGGTGTAAACTTTGGGGACTGGAAGGATCTCGCTCACCTATCCGGCAAACGACTTCGGTCAGATGCGAAGTCACCCCTGGCTTCTGATTTTGCTTCTGTCTGGTTCGCTAAGAGTAGTGGTGCAAAGGCATCTGAGTTCTACAAGATCACCGAGGAGCTAACGGCCAAGCGGAATACTGATAGTCACGGGCGCGGAGCCACCAGGGTTGAGCGCAGAGAACGCATGCATGAACTTGAAAGCATGGTCGATAAGGCATACGAAGCCGTGTCTTTCCTGGTCAAGTACCCCATTCATCTCGTCCGAGGGATTGATAGTCCGTGGGACAAAAGCACGTTTGAGGTATCATCGCTTGTATACGTGGGTGACCACCCGAGCATGCAGATGAAGACAAATGAACTGCCCAGCCCTGTATCCAAGGGTCTACTTTATATCGAGAGTGGGGATGATGATTGGATCCCCTTGTATCCATGGATGTCGGTAGCGTATTGCCCAATTTGTACACACCGGGAGACTTATATCGTAGACAAGCGCAGTGGTCCAGGAAATTACGACTTTAAAAGCATAGAGCGCGGACACCGTCTCGATGACAATGATACCCGTTCGAGAAACGCGGCGCATCTTGACAAAATTCTGAGCTCCTAGATTGGGCATCTGTGAACTTCGTCGTTTCAGCTATGTCAGATAACCCAAAGACGATACAGATCTTTCTCCCCGACGGGAACGCCCGAAGCGTGCGCATCGCGGAGATTACGAGCCGCACGGTACAGGCCACTCAGATCCCGCGCTCGAAACTGAAGGCCGCTGAGGGTCGGGACGAAGTGCAGCGCGTCGGCGTCTACTTTCTCTTCGGTGAGACGGAGGACGAAGCGGGCAAGCCCGTGGCATACATCGGGGAGGCCGAGAACTGTTATCAACGCCTCGTCGAGCATCATCGCAGCAAGGATTTCTGGAATACGGCTGTCGCGGTGACGTCCAAGACGCTGAGCTTCACGAAGGCCCACGCCCGGTACTTGGAGTACGACTGCATCCGCAAGGCACGCGATGCGGATCGCTTCCGTTTACAGAACAATCAAACACCCGCTGAGCCTCACATTCCGGAGCCCATGCTCGCGGAGCTGCGCGACAATTTCGGGACGATTCAGGCGCTTCTCTCCGTCCTTGGCTTCCCCATCCTCGACCCGCTCACCACGAAGGATCACCGGGCAGGTACGCGGGGCATCCTCTACTGCTCCGGGAAAAACGCCGAGGCGCGTGGAGAGTACACCGAAGACGGGCTCGTGGTCTTCGAGGGGTCGACGGCCAACCCACAGACGGTCCCGTCGGCGGGCGACTCCATTCGCCGTCGGCGCGAGCGGCTTCAGGAGGATGGTGTGCTCCAGTCGAATGATAGTGTACTCGTCTTCCAGGAGGATCACGCCTTCAACTCGCCGAGCGGGGCGGCCGGGACGGTCCTGGGGCGCAGTGCCAACGGGTGGAGGGAGTGGGCCGACGGGCAGGGGCGCACCCTCGATGAGCTGGAGCGGCAGTGACCCGGTGGAATGCGCAGCGGGGGCGGAAATATCGAGCCCTCAGGGCCTCCATCCGGGAGGGAGACGCGTGGCACTTCGTCCGCTACACCGTGGCCGCCGGGGAAACCGCCGGACTCCACTGGTCATTAGAGCCCACCACCAGGGCTGGCAAGTCGGTGCCCTTTTTGTGTTTTGCCCACCTGCTCCGAGCTTTTCTCTCTTTGCTCGTCCACGGAGGATACCCATGGCGATTGGGGCCCGCATCAAACAAGCGCGCATGCTGCGCGGCTTCAGCCAGCGCGATCTCGCGGCGCGGCTTCCAGTGAGCGATACCACGGTCTCGAAGTACGAGCGAGAGGAATCGCTGCCCGACTCCGCGATGCTCATGGACATCGCCGATGCGCTCGACATCGACCTATCGTACTTTCTTCGGGCGCCGCGTGTCGGCTCCATCGAGCCGGCCTATCGGAAGCTTGCCTCGATGCGGAAGCGCGATGAGAACGCGCTCCTCGAACGCATTCGCGACTGGCTCGAACGCTACCTGGAGGTGGAATCGATTCTAGAGCTCGGTGCGCTCGGCTTCAGCTGGCCGGACGGCGTTCCGCACCGGGTCGCCTCGATGGAAGAAGTTGAACAGGCTGCCATGGACGTGCGGTCGGCCTGGGATATTGGGATGGACCCGATTGAAAACCTGACCGAGCGCCTCGAAGATCATGCGCTGCGTGTTGGCGCGCTTCCCGCGCCTGACTCATTTGACGCCTGTGCGTTTGAGGCGCAGGTGGATGGAGGTATTCCGGTGATTATCGTCAATGAGGATTGGCCCGGGGATCGGCAGCGCCTCAACATGGCACACGAGCTCGGCCACCTTGTGATGGACGTGCAGAGCGGCCTCGACGAGGAGAAGGCGTGCTACCGATTCGGTACGGCCTTTCTGGTACCCGCGCCGATCTTGATCAGCGATGTCGGACGCCATCGCCGTCAGATTCGGCTCCGAGAGCTGCAGCTTCTGAAGCAAAAGTACGGCGTGAGCATGCAGGCGCTCGTCTATCGGATGCGCGACCTGGACATACTGAGCGCGCATCCGGCGCGGCAGTGGTTCCGGTGGTTTCGCCAAACCGGGAATCACAACGAGGAGCCCGGCGAACCCGTCCCTCGTGAGGCGCCGCGGCGCTTCGAGCGCATGGTACAGCACGCGCTGGCCGAGGCGCTGATCACCGAGCGTCGCGCGGCGGAGCTGTTGGGGCGTGATCTGGATAGCCTTTCCGAGCCCGTGCTTACGTAGGCACCGTCCGCTGCGTCGTGATCTGTGTCACGGATGTGAACATCTGGATCGATCTCCACAACGCGGACGTGCTGGACGCGGTGTTCGAGTTGGAGCACCCGTGGCGCACGCCGGACATCATAGTCCGCGATGAGATGCTGACCGTCGATCGTTCGCTCCTCGTTGAACTGGGCCTCGCCGTGCGAATGCTATCCGGCAAAGAGCTGAACCGGATTGCCGCGCTGAACGGCCGTTTCCCCAACCCGTCCCCGAAGGATTTAGCCGCGCTCGTTGTGGCCGACGCAGACGACGGCATCGTGGTGACCGGCGACGCCCCGCTGCGTGCGGCGGCGGAAGCCGAAGACGCTACGGTGCACGGTGTGCTTTGGATACTGGACCAGCTCGTCGATCAGGACGTCATCACACCGACCCGAGCCGCTGCGGCCCTCGACGCGATGATTCAGTAAGGAAGCCGTCTGCCCGAAGAGCACGTGCAGGAATGCCTGCACCGCTGGCGCGACGAATGAAACGGCGTGATGGAGCTGCTGAAAGTGACCCATCCCCTATTTGAGCAAGTCCCGGATGCGCTCAAAGCCAGTGCTCGCAATGATCGACTGCTGGCGGCGGGGGGAGTGGATGAGACGGTCTGAATCGATCGTTTCTACTCGGAGAGGGCACAGAGCTCACACTGCGGCTCCGTGCCCTCTCCCGGCATGCGCTTTTGTGGAGTCGATCACTCGGAGTCGATCACACCAATTCGATCATTCGAGCTCCATCACCCGGCCCGGACCGTCAGGCCGAGCTGCTCGGCCAGGTCCGGCTGGTCAGCCAGCGCCACCTGGGCAAACTTCTGCAGGTCGGCGACCCAGTCGGCAAACACGCGGCGGGTATCGCTTTGGGCGCGGGTGGCCTGCTGCGCCTCCGCCTTTTCGCGCTCCTGCGTCTGGTCCAGCGCCTCCAGCTGGTCGAGGTCGGCCTGGGCCGCGCTCACTGCGGCTGCGTCCACGCCCCGCCGGGCCAGGGCGCCCTGCAGGGCCTCATCGCCGCTCACCGTCTGGTAGAAGCGGCGCGCCTCCTGCAGGTAGGCATCAAAGGCGACGGGCCGCTTGCCATCGATGCCGAGGCGCCGGATTGTGCCATCCCCGTCAAAGACGACCCGGGCGATCGTCACGTGCGGCATGTAGGTCTGGCTGTGGAAGGCGTCCCATGCGTCTTGGAGCGTCTCGGTGGCCGTGATCTGTTCACCAAATGCAGACTGGCGGGCCTGCACGGCCGCGGCAAAGGCGTCGCGGAGCGCCTGCCCCCGCTGAAAGGCCGCCTCGTCGTAGCCGACGGTGGCTAGGGCCTCTTGAATGGGCGGCGTTTGGACGCTCTCAAGGATGCGGGTGCCGAGGGTGAGGAGTTCGTCGTTAGAAAGCTGATAGACAGACATAACACAGAAGACAGGCTTGCATGATTGGATCGATGAGGTGCAAACCCCGACCGTGCGCCCCAGAAAAGAGGAGAGCGGGGCGGCCACGTCGGGTGCAACACCATTTTAACGCCTGCAGCACTCCTTTGCAAGATCTTCATGTAAGTCCGGCGTGCCGTCTCGCCTCCGCCGAACGCCGTCAACGAAATCCAGGAGGATAGTCCTTCCCGCCGTTCGGGTTCTCACGTCCATCTGCAGAGAGGGCAGCCGCCCGCTTTTTGCAGCATCAAGGGCCAAGCGGTCTGTTTCCACTCGAAAAAACGAATGCCGCGCCGCAATAAGTCACTGCGGATCCCATAGAAGGCGATGATCACCCGCTAGACATCGATGATCACCCGCTAAAAATGGCTCCTCAACGGTCATCCATGATTTTTAGTGGGCCAGGAACGATTCTTAGGCGGTCATCAACCCTTTTTAGGCAGTCACCAATGGGTTTTAGGCAGTCACCAATGATATCGAGGAGAACGGCTGCGCGGTCGAATAGCCTAGCACCAGCCTCCAGGGGCAGATGAGGCGCGAGGGCGCCCCGCCGTCGTTCATCGCGGCGTCTTGGGACGATGAGGGGAGAGGGAAGCGCCCGAACAGGAGCTCGCGGCGCCAGGCGAGCGGTCGGCGCGAGGCGGGGGCGATGGAGCGGGTGCGATGTAGTATGTTTGAGTGCTCCCGGAGGCTCCGCCAACAGCCACTCCGGTGAGCCCGCCCAAGAGTCCAACGGGTATGGCAAACGCCATCGCTTTGTCCTCCGCCGTGAACGCGAAAAATTGATCCTCCGGGTCGTCCCCCATGCCGAAGCCGATAAACGCGCCGGTCAGTGCCCCTGCCATGAGGCCGAGGCCAAATCCTTCCCACTGACCGCGGCTTCTATTCACCACCGAGATACTGTGGACGCTTGATGTGGGCACGCTCATCCGTTGGCCATCATCCATCCGCCAGCTGGTCCGATGTGGAGTGAGGCGCATCAACCGCACGTCCCGGTAATATTGCTGGTCCACCAGGGTCACGGTGACGCGCTCATCGGTCACGTTGCGCTGGAGCGCTTCGAACCGCGCGGTATCGGTGTGCACCGTCTTGGTGTGCGTGCATCCGAGGCACGCGACCAACACGAACACGGCGACCGCGGATTTGATTGTCATCAGGCCTCCCCTTGATGTTGTGTTTCTGATGGTTGGCATTCGGCGAAAAGGGCCGGCGGCCAAGAGCGGGCTTGGGCGCGCAGAAGGCGCATGGCCACGGCAAAGAGAGTCTACAGCTGCGGGCGAAGTGGATCCAGTCGGATACAATGAGTGCGGTGTAGGAATGGCCTGGAAGGCGCTGTAAGCAATCCGCCCAGGCGGACCGTATGGGAGTAGCGGATGGTCGACCGGAAGCGCGATCGGATGTCGCCCGCGGTTTCCATGGCAGCGCCGCCCTCGCGTAGAATGCATATTAAAATGAGAAAGCCCACCCTGGCCGAAGCCAAAGCGGGCTGCATGGTCGACCCGTCCGTTACGACAGGACGGGTCGATCTTGGAAGTCACGTTCACGTCTTCGCCTCGGGCCCCGAAGCGTCGCGCCGTGAGGGCCTGCGCGAAGACGAGTCAATCGGTTCTCGGTCGGCGTGCAAGTCAGGCGTCGGACGATCAGTCCATGTGCGCTTGCGAGTCCACGGCCGACGAGGTTTAGGCTTCCTAAAGAAGGAAGTCTTCATATAACACCTTGATGATTATTCGAGAGAACAGGAGAAATTGACCCTTGGAGGGCTGCTCCGAAGAGCCGCACGCGGAGTCGCCCACGTGTCACCTTCGCAAGCTCCAATCCCAGCTTCGGACCGCAGTTTCCGGGGGAAAGGGGCTGGGACCGCTTCCTTTACGGCCGCGTAACCTTGCAGCGCGGGTTTCATGGGGCCTCCATGCCCCCTTGATGATCCCCTCATCCGCTCTCCATCCGCCCTCTATAATCACAGAAAACCTGCCCCGGCGCGGCCAGAACAGGTGGTGATGCCGGCCCCCTATCCACATAGGGAACGGCCTTTTCAAGCAGGGGGGAGCCCGGTTTGGGGCTTCGTTGGGGGACGTGCCCGGAGGGAGGACCGGCCGTTTCGCGTTTACGAGGGCGATCCGGCGGACGAGAGGCATTGCTTGATGGAGCAGTCAGGACCGCACGGCGCCGCGTGGGCGCGGTCCGCACGGCCGAGCCACTTCAGGGCGCGCTCGACCGACTGGAACGTCTGCTGATTGCGGGTGCCACCGCGGACGGTGCGGAGCAGGACGGTGCCGTACGCCCGCTGCGAGGTCGTGCGCGTCAGCAGCGCCGTTCGGCTCGCCTCCGAGCCGACGTGAAGGTCGCTCGCCAGGTGGGCCAGCCGCCGCGTGGCCGCCGGGGTGACGTACAGATCCGTCACGTCGCGCACGTCCCACAGCGCCCGCGTGTCCGGCATCCAGGCATCGTGGTCGAGGAGAGCGTTTAGAACATTGCACAGCGCCTGAACGTCCACCCGTCCGGAAAGCCGGACGAGGCCCATTCCACACGAGGAGCACACGCGGATCTCAAATTCCATGGCCGGCTGCTGGTTGTCAGAGGCCCCGTCTCGCGGGAGGCCCATCGGGGGTGCGAGAGGCAAAGCTACGACACGTCATCGACCTGCGCAACCGATTCCGGGAAAGCATCCCGTCGTGTTGCGCGTCGCACACGGGCATGGCATGCGGCCGTTCCGCGTCGCGCCCATAGCCGGTGGGCATCCGGGCGATTGCCCGAGTGGCGGGCGTTGGCGGTTGTTACAGACGCTTTCTATACTGCCTTTCCGTGTGGTCTTCGACCGAGGCCTGTACCTTCTCGCTCTTGGCGTCGTAGCCTGCTGGTTATGGGAAACGCTTCGCGTACCACATCGCGTCGTGCGATGGCCATCGTAGGGGCCGGTGCCCTGGGCCGCGTCCTGGCCCGGCGGCTTACGCAGCAAGGCTATCCGGTGACGGCCGTCCTCAGCCGAAATCGGACGTCGGCGCGTGCCCTGGCGCGCGAGGTCGGGGCCGCGGTCGGCTCCGACGACTGGAATGACCTGCCGTTCGACGTGTCGGTCGTCATGGTGTGCGTCCCGGATGACGCCATTCCGGCCGTCGCTGCGTCCCTGGCGGACCTGCCGCGGGACTGGGCCTCGACCGTCGTGGGGCATACCTCGGGCGCCCGCACGGCGGAGGCGCTGGCTCCCCTGGCCCGCGCCGGCGCGGCCACGTTCAGCTTTCATCCGATGCAGACCTTCACGTCCGAGAGCGATCCGTCCGCCTTCGACGGCATCTACGTGGGGGTGGAGGGCGATCCCGACGCGGTGCCGTTTGGCGCGCAACTTGCGAGCGACCTGGGGGCGCAGGCGGTCCGCGTGCCGACCGAGGCCAAGACGCGGTACCACCTCGCGGCGGCCGTCGCCTCGAATGGACTCGTGGCTTTGATGGGCATGGTCAACGAAATTATCGCTTCGGCCGGCCTCGATGCCGACGATGGACTGGCGCTGATGCGCCCCCTCATCGAGCGCACCCAGGCCAACGTCGCAGCCCACGCGCCCGAAGGCGCGCTGACAGGCCCCGCCGCCCGGGGCGACCTCGGGACGGTGAACGCGCACCTGGAGGCACTCGCGACCCACCTTCCGCATCTGCTCCCTGCATATGCGGCGCTGACCAACGAAATGGTGCGCCTCGCCGTACGCAGCGGACGGCTCGATGCCGGTCAGGCCGAACCGGTGCTCGACGCGCTTCACGACGCCCTGCCGGAGAGTGATTCCCCGTCGGCCGGTTGATCCTTACGCCCACTCTCTGTTTATTCACAAACCGGTCACATATTGTTCAAAGAGGCTGGATCATGTGATCAAACGGTCCGTTGCAGCCCCCTTGTTCGGCCGCGCCGCGGAAGCGATGCTTTCAGGCCCGGCCGCACATGATGTACAACACCCAGAACAACCTGCTAATCCCACATGAGCGATTCGGAGTCCCGGAAGGCGAAAGAATCCCGCTCCCTGTGGCGCCAGCAAAGCTCGCGTTACAAAGACAAACTGGAGCGCAAGCCCGTCCGGACCAACGGAGACCATGTTGAGGTCGGAGAGGTGACCGACGCCGCCGACGCGACCGACGTGCAGCTTCTTCGCTCGCTCGTCGACCGCGCCCAGAACGGCGGAGCGGTCTTTCAGTCGGTGGTCGTGGCGGCGTTGCAGATCCTCGACCGGGCCCTGCACTACGAGGAGCGCGCTGCGGAGGCCGCGCTCTCCCTGGGGCAGCGCGAGAAGCTCCAGACCATGATTGCCACCAACAAAAGCGTGCTCGCCACCCTCAAAGGCACGCTGAGCGCGCAGGGCGCCAAGGTGATGGACCTCTGCGCAGAGCAGCGCCGCGACGAGCCGGAGGTCGAGGACCAGTCGTGGTGGTTTGTGCTCACCGATGCACTGGAGATCCTGGCCGAAGGCGCCGAGCGCATGAACTCGCTCACGACGGCCCAACCCGAGGGCAGTCCGGCGCACGATCTCAGCGAGTACGTGGCGCGGCTGCTGCGCACGCATCACCACGAGCTCCATCTCGAAGCCGAGCAGTGGATTTCATGACGCTTTGACAGGGCGCGCCGCACGGACGGGAACGCACCGGCGGGCGCGCCGCGTTCAGCACCGGGAGGTAACGGCCCCGGTGGCCCAGACGTGACCTTCCCCCGAGGTCGCGTCTTTGTGTTTGGGGACGCCGCGGACCGCTTCTCGCTGCATGCCCCTGCCCCATCCCCCATTAACCCGATCCCTCGACCCATTCCTATGAGCGAGC
Source organism: Bacteroidota bacterium (assembly GCA_009908415.1). Lineage (GTDB taxonomy): Bacteria > Bacteroidota > Rhodothermia > Rhodothermales > Salinibacteraceae > JAAAPH01. The sequence goes on along the minus strand of JAAAPH010000350.1, from coordinate 4,681 downwards.
CGGAACGTAGCGAACAGGAGCAGCGCCGCCGCGAAGAGCGCCGCGAACTGGAAGCGCGCGGTATTGACCCCTATCCCTACGCGTGGGACACCAACGCCCACGCCGCCGACATCCTCGACGCGTTCGACGACGAGACACACGACCCCGAGGACGGCGAGCGGATGGATGTGGCCATCGCCGGGCGCATCACGTCGATCCGCGTGATGGGCGGCTCGGCGTTCTTCGACATCCAGGACGCCTCGGGCACCATCCAGGCCTACATCCGCAAGAACGATGTGGGCAAGGAGTTCTACGAAGAGGTCTTCCGCGACCTGCTCGACATCGGCGACATCGTGGGCATCGAGGGCTACGTGTTCCGCACGCGCATGGGCGAAGTGACCGTGCGCGTCGAGGAGATCAAGCTGCTCTCGAAAGCCCTCCGCCCGCTGCCCGTCGTGAAGGAGGCCGAGGGCGAAACGTACAACGAGGTCACGGACAAGGAATTCCGGTACCGCCAGCGCTACGTCGACCTCACGGTCAATCCCGAGGTGCGCACCGTCGTCCGCCAGCGCGCCCAGCTCATCCGCACGATGCGCGACTTCCTGGACGAGCGCGGCTACCTGGAGGTCGAGACGCCCGTGCTCCAGCCGATCTACGGCGGGGCCGCGGCGCGGCCCTTCACCACGCACCACAATGCGCTTGACATGGAGCTCTACCTCCGCATCGCGGACGAGCTCTACCTGAAGCGGCTCCTCGTGGGCGGCCTCGAAGGCGTGTACGAGATTGCGAAGGACTTCCGGAACGAGGGGCTCAGCCGCTTCCACAACCCGGAGTTCACCATGATGGAGCTCTACGTGGCCTACAAGGACTACCGGTGGATGATGGAGCTCGTCGAGGCGCTCATCGAGCGCATCGCGACGGACCTGCACGGCACGCCGGAGATCGAGCACGAGGGCGACACGATCTCGTTTGCGCGGCCGTGGGAGCGCGTCACGTTCCTCGGCGCCATCGAGGACCAGACGGGCTACGACCTGCACGGCGCCTCCCGCGACGAGCTGATGGACGTGGCGAAAGGCCTCGACCTCGACGTGGAGGACGACCTCGGCGCGGGCAAGCTGTACGACAAGATCTTCAGCGAGACGGTGGAGCCGACGCTCGTCCAGCCCACATTCGTGATGGACTACCCGATCGAACTGAGCCCGCTGGCCAAGAAGCACCGCGAGAAGGAGGGGCTCGTCGAGCGGTTCGAGGTCATCGTGGCGGGGCGCGAGATCTGCAACGCCTTCAGCGAGCTGAACGACCCCGAAGACCAGCGCGCCCGGTTCGAAGAGCAGGCCCGCCTCCGCGCCGAGGGCGACGAGGAGGCCACGCCCATCGACGAGGACTACCTCCGCGCGATGGAGTACGGCATGCCGCCCGCCGCCGGCCTCGGCGTCGGCATCGACCGCCTTACCATGATCATGACCGGGCAGGCGTCGATCCGCGACGTGATCCTCTTCCCCCTGCTGCGCCCTGAACGATAGTGAGGAAGTGCCCTTGGGGTGCGCCCTGAACGGCAGTGAGGAAGTGCCCTTGGGGTGCGCCCTGAACGATAGTGAGGAAGTGCTCTTGGGGTGCGCCCTGAACGGCGGTAGCGTTGAAGGTTGGAACGTCCAACGCGCAACGTCCAACGCGCAACCTTCAACCCCGGAGGCGTTGTTACCATTTCGCTATCCGAGCCGCTGGAAACGGGGCGCCGGAAACTTGCCGCTAACGCTCGCCGTGGCAATGGCCTATGGCACAGCAAGCAACGCAACATGACGTCGACGTGCAGGACGAGGCCGGGTACTGGGAGCTCGTCCGCGGCAACGTCAACTTCCGCCGGCTTTGGACGGGCAACCTCATCTCGCTGCTCGGCGACTGGTTCAACACCATCGCCATCTACACGCTCGTCGTGGAGCTGACGGGCTCACCGCTGGCCCTCGGCGCCGTGTTCATCACCAAGATGCTGCCGTGGGCCGTGGCGGCGCCGCTGGCCGGCGTGATCGTCGACCGCTACAACCGGCGGCAGCTTATGATCTGGACGGACATCGCGCGGGCCGTCGTCGTGCTCGGCTTTCTGCTCATCGACACGCCGGGCGAGGTGCCGTGGCTGTATGCGCTGCTGACGGCCCAGGTCGTCATCGGGGCCGTCTTCCAGCCGGCGAAGAGCGCCTCGCTGCCCAACATCACCACGCCACGCGAACTGCTCACGGCCAACGCGCTCATGTCCGCCACGTGGTCGACCATGCTGGCGGTGGGCGCGGCGCTCGGCGGACTGGCCACGGAAGCCTTCGGCACGACGGCCGTCTTCTGGATCGACAGCGCGACGTACGTCGTCTCGGCCGTGTTCATCTACGGCACCACGATCCCGCAGGACACGAAGGCCGGCGAGAAGAGTCTGCTTCGGTCGGCGGTGCGCGAGATCACGGAAGGCTGGCAGCACCTGCGCGCCCATCCGCGCATCGGGCGCATCGCGCTGGCGAAGGCGACGTGGGCCGTTGGCGGCGGGTCGCTGGTGTACACGCTGGCGCTCGTGGGTGATCAGATCGCGCCGGGCGCGCTGGCGGCGGGCATCGGCGTGCTGTTCATGGCACGGGGCATCGGCACGGGCATCGGGCCCATCATCATGCGCGGCGTATTCACCGATCGCGACCGGTGGCCCACCGTGCTGGGCGGCGCCATCGCGTTCTGCGGGCTGTGCTACATGGCCATCAGCTTCGTGCCGTGGGATTCGACGATGGTCATCATCGCGCTCACCTGCGCGCTGGTCGTGGCCGGCCACGCGGCGAGCGGTGGTAACTGGGTGCTCAGCACCGTCATGCTGCAGAAACGGACCGAAGACCGCTACCGCGGCCGCGTTTTCTCCACGGACTGGCTCTTCGTGATGGCCACGGAGTCGGCGTCGATTCTGCTGGCGAGTACGCTGCTCGAACTGGGCTGGCTCGACCTTGCCGCATGCATCCGCCTCTTTGCGGGCCTGCAGATCGCGAGCGGCCTCCTGTGGTGGCTCCTCGTCGTCCCCCGCGAGCGCGCTGATGACGAACGGGAGCGCGCCGCGAAAGCCGACACGGATGCCGCCGAGAAAGCCGCCGTGGCCCGCGTCGAGTAGCTGAGGCGCGATCAGGACGACGCGGCGTTGCCCTCTGCGATAGCGGTCTCCAGCGCCATCCGCGCGTTGCGCCGAAAGCCCTCGAACGTGGCACGCTCGACCGGGCTTTCCGCAAACCGCCGCTCGAACTCCTCCAGGTTGAGCTCGGTCCAGGTGCGGAGGTCGGTATCCGTCACCCCGTCGCGGGGGGAGTACGCCGGCTCATCGGTCGCGTACTTGAACTTATTCCAGGGGCACACATCCTGGCAGATGTCGCAGCCGAAGATCCAATTCTTCAAATCCGGCTGGATGGCCGCGGGGATGTCATCCTCTGCGTGCTCGATGGTGAGGTACGAGATGCAGCGGTTGGCATCGACTGCGTACGGCTCGTAGATGGCATCGGTCGGGCAGGCGTCGATGCAGCGCGTGCACGAGCCGCAGTAGTCCGGCATGGGGTCGTCGGTAGCGAGGGGGACGTCGACGATCAGCTCGCCGATGAAGAAGAACGAGCCCATCGTGCGGTTCAGTAGGTTCGAGTGTTTGCCCTGCCAGCCGAGGCCGCTCCGCTTCGCCCACGCCTTGTCGAGCACCGGCGCGGAGTCGACAAACACGCGCCCGTGCACGTCGCCCACCTGCTCCTCCAGCCAGTGGTACAGCAGGTACAGCTTGTCTTTCATCACGTCATGGTAGTCGTCGCCCCATGCGTAGCGGCTAATCTTGCCGACGCGCGGGTCGTCCGGATGCTCGACGGGCTGGTAGTAGTTGTGCAGCACGGAGATGACCGACTCGGCACCGGGGACGAGCTCGGTCGGGTCGATGCGCTCGTCGAAGTGGCGCTCCATCCAATCCATGGTGCCGTGCCGGCCGTTGAGCAGCCACTGTTCTAGGCGGATGGCCTCTTCGTCGAGCTGTTCGGCCTCGGAGATGCCACACGCGTCGAAGCCGAGCCGCGTGGCCTCCGCCTTCACATCCTGCGCAAGTCGTTCTTGGGCCTGTTGGTCAAAGCCGGGCATGGCGAAGCGTTCGTCGTGCGGAAGGGTCTCGTCGGGGAAAACGACGGCGGTTGGGGGTTTGATTCATCCCGTGCGGCGGCCCCTGCACGCGGCGGCCCCTGCAAATAGAAAAGCGGGCCCGCCTGGAACGGCCGGCCCGCTTGAGAACATGCTCCGATGAGAGGCGCGTCCTCAGTTCCGCATGGGGATCGAGTCGGCGCGGCGGAACTGGTCGCGGGCGCCTTTCTTGCTCGTGCCCTGACCGCTCACCATCCCTTCGCCGCTTATGCTAATGCGGCTGCTGGCAATGCCGCCCTCCTGGTAGAACTGGGCCACCGTTTCGGCCCGGTCCTCCGAGAGGGCCTGCGGGCTGCGCTCGCCGGCGGCCGCAAAGCCCTCGACGCGCACCGTCAGGTTCGGGCACTGGCCGATGATGTCGCGGTTCTCCTGCAGCGCCTGCTCGCCCTCGGCGGTGAGCGTGCTCGAGTTGTAATTGAAGAAGGCGCTGTTGAACTCCGTCACCTCCGTGCAGATGGCAGCGAGGGCCGGCTCGATCTCGACCGACACCGAGCGGCTGTCCTGGCCCACGTCGTTCGACACG